>JBATLM010000206.1:0-28142 GCA_049289315.1 Cyclobacteriaceae bacterium | reverse complement strand
ATCTTAAAAAGAGGCACAGCCTGATGCAGAAAAGTCCGCTTTTTAAAGATATGGTCTATACGGAAGATCGTGACTTGATGGCGGAGTGGGCTCCGATAGCCATGCGAGGACGCAAGAGTACGCAGTCGGTTGCTGGTACGTGTATGGACATCGGTACGGATGTCAACTTCGGAAATCTTACACGCAGTATGATCGCTCAGCTGGAAAAAATGCCAGGTGTAACTGTACATTATAATATAGAGGCACTAGATCTTGATCCTGATGGAAAAGGTGGGTGGGATGTATTTGTAAAGAATTTGCTGAGCATGCAAAAGAGCCAGTGCAATGCCAAGTTTGTATTTATTGGAGCTGGGGGAGCAACATTGCATCTTTTGAAACGTGCTGAAATTGAAGAGCGGAAAGGCTACGGTGGTTTTCCGGTGAGCGGATTATGGTTAAGGTGTCTTAATGAAGATTTGATTGCCAAACATCACGCTAAGGTATATGGTAAGGCTTCAGTAGGCGCACCACCGATGTCAGTTCCACATATCGATACCCGCATGATTAACGGCAAGAAACAATTATTGTTTGGCCCCTTTGCGGGATTTTCCACTAAGTTTTTGAAGAATGGTTCGCTAATGGATTTACCCAAGTCTATTCGTCCGGACAATGCAATCCCCATGATTTTTGCGGGATTGAAAAACATGTCTTTAACAAAGTATTTGATCGAACAGGTGCGACAAACTCCAGAAGAGCGGCATGCCGCTTTGCGCGAATACGTTCCTTTTACCAAACTGACGGACTGGGAATTATTGGAAGCTGGTCAACGCGTTCAAGTGATTAAGAAAGACAAGAAAAAAGGAGGGGTGCTTGAATTTGGAACAGAGGTAGTGGTATCAAAAGATGGAACAGTAGCTGCATTATTAGGAGCTTCTCCGGGAGCATCAACCGCAGCAGCTGTTATGTTGGATCTGATTACAAAATGTTTTGGTGACGAAGGCAAAGCAGAAAAGTGGCAGGCTAAATTGAATGAGATGGTTCCATCATTTGGTGTGTCTTTGGGAGAGAGTGAAAAACAATTAGACGCAACCAGAAAACGTACATCAGAAATATTGGAACTGAAAAAGCAGTAGCTACTTATCGAAGTAAGGTTTCCAAAACCTGTCTTCTGGAGCTTTGGTTGCAAGGCTTACAAACACAAATAGCATGACGCTTAGCACAAATCCCGGCAGTACCGGATAAATGTTTGGATCGCCATACACTTTCCAAACTCCAGTCATCAGCACTCCACCCACCATAGAAGCAATGGCGCCTTGTTTGTTGGCACGCTTCCAGAGAATGCCGCCCACTACCGGAGTAAAAAAACCAGCAGCCATGATGGCCGTAAATAACACCACGATGAATTGTATTAACTCACCTTTGGCAAACCCTCCCAGAATAAAGAGTAGTGGAATAATACCCACAATTACAATTCCAATGCGAGCCACAAGTAGCCTTCTCTTTTCTGTAGCATTGGTATGAATCAGGTTTTGATAAATATCTTCGGATAGTGCTGACCCCGCTACTAATAATAAGGAGTCAACGGTGGACATCATTGCGGAAGTAACAGCTGCCAGCATGATGGTGCCTATAAAAGTAGGCAACACAGCGCGGGCAATGACAGGCATGGCCAGGTCACCTGTTGGAAGAATGGGGAACAACGCCATGGCTGCCAATCCTAAAATAAAAACGAGCAAATTAATTCCGGTTACCAAGATGATGGTAAGCAATATGCCTTTGCGAATGGTGCGCATGTCTTTCATGGCATAAAGACGAATTACTTTTTCGGGTGTGGCCACTGATCCAAGGAAGAACGCAAGCCCCATGGTAATAAGCAATGATGTAGAAAAACCGCCCCAACTAAATGTCAACGGTTTGATGGCTTGTACCAGTTCGATCATATTGCCAAATCCTCCAAAGTGACTTACTGCCAACGGCACAGATACGATAGTGCCCAATACCATGATCACCATTTGAAGAAAGTCGGTATACGCCACTGCTAGCATGCCGCCCAATACAGTATAGATCAAAAGAATGATGGTAAATACCACCATGCCTGTGACGGTAGGAATTCCAAAAACAATATTGGCCACTAATCCGCCCGCAACAATTTGCGCCTGAACGTATACGACTGTCGCAATCAAAATAATTACTGCCCCAATGCCTCGCGCAGTTTTACTATCGTATCTTCTTTGTAAAAAGGCAGGCAGTGTTAGTTCCTTTACTTTTGTAAAACGTGGAGCAAGTACTGCGACCATGAACCAATAGGCGAGGGGTATTGAAATTAATACCCAGGAAAATGACCAACCCACGGCATAGATGACGCCTATCGTACCAATAAAAGTACCCGCACTGGTATGGGTAGCCGCCATAGTAGCGCCACCAACACCCCAACCTAATTTACCACCTGCAATCCAATAGTCCGACTCTGATGTTGTAGCCCGCATACTGTACCACCCGATGAGGAAAACCACAACGAAGTAAAGCGCAAATATAATAAGTTGGCTATCCATTTATTTTTTACGTTCGATCCATCGCATCCATACTATATAACTGATGACAATCAAGCTCAGTATCAGAAACAGTCCCCAAAAGATAAAGTCTGTCATCAGGTAAGCATTTTACGTTTCTTCCAACCTATTACGCCAAGTAGGGCAAGTATAATTATTATGACTGCATCTAGTATTTCTGTTGTCCCCATCTTGAATTCAGATACAGGGGCAAGATCCAGTTTAACCAATGAGGGAATCACTGGTAGTTGGATGGTATATATTCTGTGCGCACCATCTTGTACTCCATCCAGTTCGATAGTGGGGAAGCTCTCTACTATTTTATAAAATGCAGGAATAGTGATGGTCGCAGAAAATAACTTTTCATCAGATGAGCCGGATGAAGCAGGCACAAAAATTAAAGGAGCGAGTATACGCGAATCCTCTACACTGGTAAGATAGGTGATATCCAATGAAGACAAAGTGGTGATGGGAATGGAAGTTATCAATAAACCATTTTCGTTTTTTGAAAGCTTTAAGGAAACTATCGAGTCATTTACTTTGCCCTTCAGGCTTTGAATATTACTGTTTTCGAAGGCCAAAGATTGTAGCGTGATATGCTTGTCATTGGTATCACCAGTGAATAGTATTTTTTCAGTCACCATTACCTTGTTGGTAAGGCCGTCCATAGTAACCTTGATATCAAAATGAGTAATAGTTACCTGGCCTTGTACCTGCATGGCACAAAGAAGGATAATGACCAGCAGCGTTAAAATTCTTACACCCACACTTCTCTTAATAAACGAAGTGTATTTTCTCCCATTACTTTCGCAATGTCCTGGTCGGAATAGTTATGTTTTACCAGCCAGCGGATGATGTTGTAAGAGCCTTCCGTTGGGTTCTCCAATCCATCTACGTACTCCACAGGATTGTATTCCATACCCGGCTTTCCTTTGCCTTTCGATTCTTTCAAAGATAGTGCAGCGGTATAGGCAGTGTGCAGTCCTACGTGATCACCATATAAAGTATCGGGGCCAAAAGTAACATGATCGATACCTACTAAATCTTTGATGTATTCGAAGTGCTCCATTACGGCATCAAGATTGTGAGTGCGTTGATTAGGAGTAAGAGTTGTGTGTGGGGCAGCCTCCATTCCGATTACACCTCCTTTATCTGCACAGGCTTTTAATACATCGTCCGGTGCCATTCTATTGGTATCCCAAAGTGCTTTTGCACCGATATGGCTTAAGATGATGGGTTTGCTACTGTATTTTATCGTGTCTAAGGCCGTCTGATCTCCAGTGTGTGAACAATCAATTAGGAGTCCCACTTTGTTCATCCGTTCCACGGCTCTTTGTCCAAATTTGGTAAGCCCTCCATCTACATCTTCTTTTAGGCCTGATCCCAAGGCGTTGGATTCGCTGTAAGTGATACCAATAGAACGCAACCCAAAACCATATAGCAGATCAAGACGATCCAGTTCATTTTCTATCATCATAGCACCCTCCATCACGGCAACCCATGCTACCTTTCCCTCTTTATGTGCTCTTAATATATCATCCACTGATTTGCAATGGATTACAAAATCCTGATGACCAATATCGCAAAGACGCATACCCAAATCGTGGATGACTTCACTCCACTTCCATCCACCTTTGGAATGAATCTGACAGATACCATCCATGAGATTGTCAAATACACAATCCCAATGGGAGTGTGCCAATCCTTCAAAGGCTGTGGCCATTCTGCCTTCTTTTACGTAGGCAGGTGTTTGCATAATGTCTTTCGGGAAGGTGCCGAGATGTTCATGCACTGAAATCAATACATTCTTTTCAATGATTGATTTTACCTTTTCTTCTTCCTCAGCTGATAAGGGTACTTTGGTCGAAGGCACCCTGTTGATTTCAGGAGCAAGTTCAAAATATTTGTAATCCACATCTTTCTCGAGGTATTGAAAAGATTGGTATCCTTTGTAATTCTTGGTAAGACTCATTTTTGATGCATTTGTATCTTAGAAAGATATGTAATTCTTGTAAGGGTTACCAATGAAAAATTGAAGAGTGGGAGTAAGGGGATATAGCCGCAAATTGTGTTAACTTTAATGATGCATACTACCTAGATCTGATTCCTATGAATAAATTATTGACACGCCTATTCGTTTTATTATGTTTCACAGCTTTATCTTCCTGTATACAATCAACAGGAGCACAAGATCAAATCATTACCAAACTTTTTCGTTTTGGAGAAACAGGTGCTGAGAAACCTGGAGTTATTTTGCCCAATGGAAAAATGATTGATGTATCTGGTTTTGGTGAGGACTATAACGAAGCATTCTTTTCCAATAACGGAATAATAAGACTTAGAACATGGGTAGCGGCTAATGTGGACAATTGCCCGGAAGTTGCAAGTGATGTTCGTCTAGCCACTTGCGTTGTACGCCCTTCCAAAATTGTGGCCATTGGCCGCAACTATGTGGAACATGCCAAGGAAACGGGGTCTGAAGTGCCCGATGAGCCGATCATATTTATGAAAGCAACTACTTCATTGATGGGGCCCAATGACGCTGTTGAAATTCCTAAAAATTCTGAGAAAACAGATTGGGAGGTGGAACTGGCGGTGGTGATTGGAAAGAAAGCAAAACATGTAGAAGTAGCTGATGCGCTGGATCATGTTGCAGGGTATACCATAATGAATGACTATACGGAGCGGAGTTGGCAGAAAGAAGGGACAGGGCAGTGGACAAAAGGAAAGAGCCCTGATACTTTTGGGCCGTTAGGGCCTTATATGGTAACGCCCGAAGCAGTTCCGGACCCTCAGCAATTGCGCCTCTGGTTAAAAATAGATGGTAAGACCATGCAAGATGGAAACACAAAGGATATGATTTTTAGTGTAGCTGAGCTCATTAGTTATGTAAGTTCAATGATCACTTTACTGCCTGGAGATGTGTTGATTACAGGCACGCCATCAGGTGTAGGTACGGGTATGAAACCACCACGCTACCTCAAGCCTGGGGAAGTGGTGGAGTTGGGTATTGAAGGATTAGGATCACAAAAACAAACAGTAACGTCCTATCAGCTCATTGAGTAAAGAGATTTATAATGCAAACTCGATGGCTTGGGTTATTTCTGATAGGAATTGCCATATGTTATGGATGTTCATCCAGTGAAGAAACCTATCCTGTAATAGATGAAGACTTCTGTGCACAAATTCATTTAGACAGCGCGCACGTTCTTTCAACACAGCTTGATCCTTTCAAGGAATTAATGTCTACCAAAACAGGTGTTTACACCTTAGAGGAAGGGGATAACTCCATGATAGCCAGAGCCTGGTTGACGGAATCGGCTGAACAAACTATTGATATACAGTATTTCATTTTTTCAGCCGACAATATTGGATTGATTGCTATTGATTACTTGTTGCGCGCTGCTGATAGAGGAGTAAAGGTGCGGATGCTGGTTGATGATATTATGGTGGAAGCTGACGCAGAAGATTTAATGGCTCTGGATGCACATCCCAATTTATCAATAAGAATTTATAACCCTACAGCCAATATTGGCAAAAACCTTCCAGAAAAGTTGTATAGCCTATCGAAAGACTTTCAAGGGTTTAATCAACGCATGCATAACAAAACATTTATTGTAGATGGAAAAGTGGTGATTACCGGAGGAAGGAATATTGCGGATGAATATTTTGATTACGACCATGAATATAATTTCAGAGACCGCGATGTTTTGTTGATTGGAGGGGTTACCCGTGATATCAATGACTCTTTTACTTTGTTCTGGGAAAGCGATTTAAGTGTGCCGATGGCAGCTCTTTTTGATGCAGAGGACGATGATTTAAATGCTGAAGTCAAATACAATTATATCCATCAATATGCCTGTAACCCTGAAAACTTTTGGCCACAAGTCCGCGATAAAATACGATCTGTTCCTATTGCTTTTACAAATATTCAGGCCTCTGGCGATTTGGTATGGGTGGACAGCGTTTCGTTTGTTTCCGATTTACCAGGTAAAAATGAACAAGATGGCCTAAAAGGAGGAGGTGCCAGCACCAATCATTTGATTGAGTTAATCAAGCAAGCGAAGAAGTCGGTCTACATCCAATCACCCTATTTGGTAACCACGGAATTGAGTCAGCAACTTTTTGCGGAGGCGATCAAGAGAGGAGTTGAGGTGAAAATTCTCACTAACAGCATGACTTCAACAGACAACCTTGAGGCATTTAGTGGTTACAAACGAGATAGAGAAAAACTATTGGAAGCAGGAATTGATATTTACGAGTTTCGTCCTGATGCTGCGATTAGATTTAAGGTAATGACCGGAGCCCTTCAAAAAGAGATCGACTATACGCCAATTTTTGGTTTGCATGCCAAGTCGATGGTAGTGGATGAATCCATTGCTGTCATCGGTACTTTTAATTTAGATCCTAGAAGTGCTAACCTGAATACAGAATGTATCGCGGTGGTTTATGACAGCACCATTGCGGGTAATTTATATACCGCCATGTTGGAAGACATGAAACCGGAAAATGCCTGGCATACCACCTTGGCCTTCAATCCGGATGGCGAGGCCGGTTGGTGGAAGAATTTTAGCATTTGGTTACGTGGTGTTGTACCCAAGTCGATATTGTAATGGCTGAAAGAATTACCACATGGTATCTTCAGCTACTGGATCAATCTGACTTCAAACCCAGGTACCTCGAAGATAAGCACCTTAAAATCCTAGAGGCAAAGATCAAAGATTATAGATACAACCGTTTCTTATATCAATTAGTAGGTGAGCAGTGGAGTTGGACTGAAAAGTTAAGTTGGAGTGAGGAGCAATGGTTGAATTATGCTGAAGATGATAACCTTCTGACTTATGTAGCTTATTATTCAGGTACGCCAGCTGGCTATTTTGAATTAAAAAAAGAACCTGAAGGAAACATCAAAATTGAATATTTCGGATTATCCCCTCGTTTTATAGGGAAGGGGATAGGTAGCCATTTATTATCTAGTGCGATTGCAGAAGCCTGGTCACTCGGGGCAAAACGGATATGGGTTCACACTTGTAGTTTGGATCATCCTTCAGCGCTTAATAACTACAAGTCAAGGGGCATGACGGTCTATGATGTGAAGACAGGGCCTAACGAATAAATTCTAATTCTATAAGTAGCGACATGTTACTTCCCAAACTTCGCCTTTAGCTGCGCCAGCTTGTCTTCCATGCTCTCTTCCTTTTGCACTGGCTTAGCTTTTGATTGGCTTCTCTCTTTTGATTGATTTCTTTCTCTTGATTGTTTTTTGTGGTCAGTAGGGCCAGTGCCAAAGGGATCACTTTTCATTGACAATGCAATTCGTTTTCTGGGAATGTCTACTTCTAATACGGTCACCTTTACTTTTTGTTGTACAGTAATAGCAGCGTTCGGGTCTTTAACAAACTGATCGCTTAAGTGACTGATGTGCACCAATCCATCCTGATGAACACCAACATCCACGAATGCACCAAAGTTGGTCACGTTGGTTACAATACCGGGGAGCACCATTCCTATCTTTAAGTCTTTGATTTCGTTCACGCCTTCTTCAAACGTAAACACCTCAAACTGATCACGTGGATCTCTACCCGGTTTTTCCAACTCAGCAAGGATGTCGGTGAGGGTAGGTAATCCAACCGTATCGGTAACGTATTTCTTAAGGTCTAACTTTTTTCTCAACTCTGCACTGGTCATCAAATCTTTGATGGTACAGTTCAAGTCTTTAGCGAATTGTTCTACTAATTCATACCGCTCTGGGTGAACAGCGCTTCCGTCCAGTGGGTTTTTAGAATCACGAATGCGAAGGAAACCTGCACATTGTTCGAAAGCTTTATCTCCGAGTCGCGGTACTTTGCTCAACGATTGACGATCCTTGAATGCACCGTTTTGGTTTCTGTATTCAACGATGCTCTTGGCCAGTTGAGGACCAAGACCAGACACATATGAAAGTAAATCACGACTGGCCGTATTGACTTCAACACCTACCGAATTCACACAGCTCATCACTACATCATCAAGACCTGCCTTCAATTTGGTTTGATCAACATCGTGTTGGTATTGACCCACACCAATTGATTTGGCATCTAATTTTACAAGTTCAGCCAATGGATCCATTAATCTTCTTCCGATAGAAACAGCCCCACGCACGGTAATGTCTTTATCAGGAAACTCTTCTCTGGCCACATCCGATGCAGAATAAATAGAGGCGCCACTCTCGTTGACCATCACAATAATGATCTCTTTGGGTAGGCCAATTGATTTTACAAATGATTCTGTTTCTCTACTGGCGGTACCATTTCCAATGGCTATGGCTTCAATTTTGAAGCGGTCGCACAACCCTAAAATGATCGTACCCGATTTGCTGGTTTCTCTTTGTGGTTCGTTAGGGTAAATTACATTATCGAATAACAACTCGCCTTGTTCGCCAAGACAAACCAATTTGGTTCCTGTGCGGAATCCAGGATCGAGCGCCAATACTCTTTTCTGACCAAGTGGAGAAGCAAGCAATAATTCTTTCAGATTGGAAGAAAAAACTTTAATAGCTTCCTGATCTGCTTTCATTTTGGTTTCTACTCTCACTTCAGTTTCCAAGGATGGCTTTAGCAGTCGTTTGTAGCTATCTTTTACGGCCAATAATACTTGCTCACCTACAGCAGATTTTGATTTTACAAATTGCCTTTCCAGCTTGTTAAGAGCCAGTGATTCATCGGGAGCAATATCCAGCGTAATGAAACTTTCTTTTTCAGCCCTGCGCATCGCCAGCAATCTGTGTGATGGAGTTTTGCTTATGGGTTCTTTCCAATCAAAATAATCTTTGAATTTTTGAGCTTCATCTGACGATGCTTTAGACTTAACCACTGATGCCTGGATGGTTCCCTCTTTCCAAAACAATTCCCTCACGTTTTGCCTTGCTTCCTGATTTTCGCTTATCCATTCTGCAATGATATCCCTTGCACCTGCCAAGGCGTCCTCTTCATTCGTTACACCTAGTTCAGTATTGATATAAGTAGCTAATACTCGGTCGAGGTCTACATTACCTTGTCCGAATAGGAGTGTAGCCAATGGTTCCAGTCCTTTTTCTTTAGCAGCCGTTGCACGGGTTTTGCGCTTGGGTTTGTAAGGCAGATAAATGTCCTCTAATTCTGTGAGCGTTTCCGCATTCTGAATAAGCTTTTCCAACTCAGGTGTAAGAAATTGTTGTTTCTCTATAGATTTCAGGATGGCTTCTCTGCGCTTATCCAGTTCCAGTAATTGCTCATGCCTGTCGCGGATGGAGGCCAATGCCACCTCATCCAAGGTGCCTGTCATTTCTTTTCTGTAGCGAGCAATAAATGGGATGGTAGATCCTGCGGTGAGCAGATCCACTACAACCTTCACCTGATTGGGGGTAATATTAAGTTCGGATGCGATACGAGAAATGTTGTCCATGGGGGTAATACAATAACTGTTTTAAGGAGGGCAAAAATAAGAGGTTGCTCGGTTGAAAAAGTGGAAAAGAGAATTATTTACTCAATTTTATTTTCATGATTTTGATGAACGCTATTGTTAATTTGGAGAATCATTTAATAGTATCACGTCAATTAAATCTCGCTAGAATCAATGTGGAATTATTCAGAAAATCGATTTATATTGTTTCTGATTGAAAATGTGTAAGTTATCATATCACGCCTTCCTATTTGCTTCAATGCTTGTCTTGCAAGTATCGTGTTCTGGAGGAGGTGACGACTCAGCAAATAATACTAGTACTCAGGTTGAGGGGTTCAAAGTTCAAATTTCTGCCGCTGAGAGTCCTAAAGATTATATTGATCAATTGGGCTGTCTTAATTGTCATGGTGGTGCAACCACACCTAATCAGGTATTATCCAAGGCGCCTGATTTGTCGCGGGCAGGTTTTAGATACAAACCAGAATATATTTTTAACTACCTATTGCATCCAACCAAAGTGAGAAACCATATTGGGTTATCACGTATGCCCAATTTTGGATTTGATGAAAAAGAGGCATTGGCACTAACCCTGTACTTGTCGAGTAAGAAAGATATTTTGAATGTGAAGTTTCCTGATTTCTCGGAGAGTGGAAGTGTTAAACTGGGGAAAAGTGAGTTTAACCAACAGGCATGTACTTCTTGTCATGTGGCTGAAGGACAAGGAAATAGGGTGATTTCTGATTTGTCCAATATGGGTAGCAAACTTAACCCTGTCTGGATCAAACAATTCATTGCTGCTCCTGCAGCTTTTCAAAAAGGAGACAACATTATGCCTGGATTGCTCTATCATTTCAATGCAGATAGTTCTGCTGTGGTTCAAAATGTAGAGGATGCCAATGAGAAAATTGAAAACCTAAGTGCTTATTTGCTCAGCCTCGAAGCACCTGATCATGATAAGCAGTTAGATAGGTATGAGGAGACACTGGAATCAAATCCTGAAATAACAGTTGATGTCGGAAGGAAAATTTATATGGGGCAGAATTGTTCGGGTTGTCATGCATCCAATCCTGATGGGCAGTGGGAGAAAACAATCGCACCGGATTTGCTTACTGTACAATCCAGAATCAAAAAAAATTGGTTGGCCGATTACATTCAACAACCGCATGCCATTCGCCCTTTTGGTTATCAACCTGGGTCTGGTAGCCGCATGCCTGATTTCAGCCTGACTGAAACTGAAGTAGAAAACATAGTTCGTTTCTTATATGATGATGAAAATAAGGAGCAAAAAAATACAGCAGCCCCTTCTCAATTTATAACTCACAAAATTGAAACGTTGTTGGATGAAAAATTCCCATGTATGGGCTGCCATTCATTAGGGGGTGAGGGAGGAAAGATTGCGCCTGACCTGGCTAGTTTGAGTCAACGGTTGCAACCTGACTACCTTACAAAAATTGTTACTGATCCATCTATTGCGATGCCTGGTACGATAATGCCCAAGATTTCAATGCCTCAAAATTTGAGAGACCAACTCATTGCTTACTTAAGTCATAATAGAGATTCAGTAGCCAAAGGAAAATACCTATCATTGATTGATCATCCTATTACTATACTCAGCGCTGAATTGACACCAGAGAATATTTATTTGAGCAAGTGTGCGATCTGTCATGGAGAGAAAGGGAATGCAGATGGCTTTAACGCGGCTTACCTTGCTGCAATCCCCACAAACCATTCAGATGGTAGCTACATGGCTAAAAAACCTGATGATACTTTGTTTGATGGTGTGTATGCAGGTGGCTACATACTCAACAAAAGCCATTTGATGCCGGCTTGGGGTAATGCATTGAGTAAGAATGAAATTCAGGGATTGGTCAGCTACATGAGATCGTTATGTAATTGCAGTCCACCCAAATGGTCGACTGATGATAGAACTACTAACTAATGAGTAGAAAGAAAAAAAATAGGACTAGAACTGATGCAGGCAGGGAGAAGAGTGCACCGAAAGAAACGCAACCTGCTTCCAAAAAGAAGCTGCCTGTAAAACATGTAGCCCTGTATGTTGTACTTGCACTTGTTGGTATTTTTGCGGCATTCAAGTTGTTCAATAATTGGAGTGGAGAATCAGGAAAAGCCGAAGTCTCCTACAGGAAGCCATTCCCGGCAGTTCCGGCCAAAATGCTCGACAATGTTTCCTTTGAAGATTTCGTAGGAGCTGAAGCTTGTTCTTCTTGTCACTCTGATATTTATAATAAATGGAAGTCATCTACCCATGGTCAGGCCGGAGGCTCACCGAAAGATGTAAAAGTGATCGGTAAGTTCGATGGTGTGCCGCGCAGATTCAAAGATGCTGTGCTTACACCTTATCGTGCTCCCAATGGGGATTATATGTTTAATCTTAAAACGATAGGCTTACCGGAGCAAACTTTTAAAGTAGATGGTGTAGTAGGAGGAGGCCATATGATTGCTGGAGGTACGCAAACTTACTTCAGCTACTTTCCAGATGGAACGATGTGAATGTTGCCTTTCGATTTCATCAGGGATGAACAGGTTTGGTTTGGAGAGACCAGCAAAGGGGAGGGGTGGGTACCGATTACCCCCGATAGAATTATTGATAAGGAAAGTGAGTGGCTACCATCCCGCGTGTTGGGTACCCATTTTGAAAAATCAAATTGCCAGGGGTGTCATGGAAGTCAGATACAATTGGAGTATGCACTAGACAAGAAAATATTTAGTACGAAATTCACTACACTGGCGGTGAACTGTGAATCATGCCACGGTCCAGGGAAAGAACATCTTCAAATTGTAGCAGAGCCGGATTGGAAAGGAAAGGCTTCGTTGGGTTTTAATTCATTAGTCACCTTGGATAAGGATGAATCGCTAGCGACATGCTTCCGATGTCATGCGTTAAAGAATTCGTTGGAGCCGGGTTTCCTTCCGGGGAAAGACATGGAAGAATATTACTCTACTCAACTCACCATGTTTGGTACCAGTGATGAGAATCCGTATCACCCGGATGGAAGGATACAGGAGTTTGGTTATCAAATCAACCACTTGGGTAGTGATTGCTACATCAACGGATCAATGACATGTGTAAGTTGCCATGAGCCGCATGGGCAAACGTATGTGGATGTGAATGGGTTGGCGCTGGCAGATCCTTTTGATGATGGACAATGTACTTCCTGTCATGGTAGCAAAACCATGGACATCAGCCAGCACACTTTTCATACCATTGGATCTGAGGGAAGTAAGTGTGTGAATTGCCACATGCCTTACTTACAGCAGCAGGCTATTGGTGAGCATTTACGATTTGCACGATCAGATCATACCATTCCAATACCAAGGCCAGCCTTTGATGCCAGTATTGGAATTGAGACTGCTTGTGTACAATGTCATAGCGATAAGAGCATTGCATTTTTACAAAGCAAAGTGGACGAATGGTATGGAGAGATCAAGCCACATAATAATATGGTAGAACGATTACTGGAGTTCGACCCTAGCATGAGCTTGTTTGAGGCCAGTGAAGTATTACTGCCCGATTCTTCCAATCATGAGATGGCCCAAATGGCAGGTATAAGTCAGTTTGCATTTAACTATTTGAAACCCAATATGAATTTGGAAGCACAAACTGTAGATAAGATTAAAAATTACATCTCCAATGTAAATATTGATATCCGATCGGTGGCCATGGCAAGTCTTCATATGACCAACGACAATGATGACGAGATTCATAATATGCTAGTAGATAAACTCACAGCGTTGGATGAAATAGAACGGAGAAAAGTAATGAAGAGATGGGCCACTGCCCTCCCAATGATGGCAAAGAAATTTGAAGAAAAAGGAAATTATAAGGAGGCCATCGAAGTATATCAAAAAAGTCTGGAAGTGATTCCACATAACACGGTGGTGTTGATCAACATGGGTAATGCGTATGCTGCAATGAATGAAAACACTATGGCCATTCAAATATTGGACAAGGCGATAAAGCTGGATGCGAATAATTATGATGCATGGCTGAATAAAGGAAATGTACTATTTAAACTTCAACGCTCACCAGAAGCATTGGCCGCTTATAAGCAAGCCAATAGCATCAATCCATGGAATGGTTCTGCTTACTTTAATATTGGCAATTGCCACTATCGAACTAACAATACCGATGAAGCCATTGTGTGGTATAAGAAAGCGGTAGAGATAGAACCGAACCTTGCTTTGGGATACTTTTTTCTCGCACGCTCATTTATTAAGAAGCAAGATTATAAAAATGCCTTTACAGCCGTGAGATCAGGTTTGGCTTTAGACCCGACAGATGATGCAGGCAATCAGATGTTTGCTGATTTGCGAACATACTTTGCGAGGAGTAACTAAAGGTGATTGATAAATGAAAACCTTCGAGCTCACTATAACCGTATCAACCCGAGATATTGATGAGCTCAATCATGTTAACAATGTTGTGTACGTGCAATGGATACAGGATGTAGCCAAGGCTCATTGGGAAGGTTTAGCACCGAAAGCAGTTCAAGAAAAATACATTTGGATGGTGCTCCGTCACGAAGTGGACTATAGCGGTCAGGCCATGGAAGATGATGTATTAATTGCCAAAACGTGGGTAGCTTGGTCGGAAGGAGTGAAGTCTGAAAGACACGTGGAGATCAGCAATAAGAAAACAGGAAAGCTACTGGCCAAAGCCAAGACCCTTTGGTGTTTATTGGATGCTCATACCAAAAGGCCAAAGCGCATCGAAAGGGATATCACAGCTATTTTTCAGGATTAAGCATCTAATAATTTTAATAACCGATTTGGTATCTTTAGATGTGAAATGGTTTACCGCATTGATAAAGATTTTAAATAAGCCTTACCCAGAGGAAGAAAGTTGGTGGGGATATATTAGAAAACTTCTCATTGTTAGTGTGTTCATCACTTTCTTTCTTTTCATCTTTCAGCCCTTTGGCATCTCCTCGCTCGAATCTAATGTGTTTCTTATTTGTCTGGGCTTTGGGAGTATGACTTTTGCGGGGGTGATAATATACGAGTTGACCGTTGGCTTATTGCTTAGACTTTCGGGATTAACGTCAAATTGGACTTTTGGTAAATGGATATTGAGCACACTGTGCATGATACTATTTATTAGTATCGCTAATTTTATTTTTTCTCGCCTTTTAATTTTCGGTGATATCGAATGGAGCTTATTACCTGCTATGATATACGGAACTTTTATGATAGGTATCATCCCCATTACCATACTCGGAGGCATGTCGCTTTATCGACAAGAAAAAAAGTACGAGTCTATCGCCAATGAATACAACCTAACAAAAACAGGTATTCCAGTTGTTCAAAAAGAGGAGAGTGTTTCTGTTTTTGAAATCTCTGCTCCTCATATTAAATACATAGAAGCGCTCCAGAATTATGTGAAAATAGGTTACGTCAATGCAGAAGGAGGCTTAAAAGTTCAAACTGAGCGAGGCACGCTCAAAGAGATATTGTCAAAGGTGGAAGGGACCTCAATCATTAAATGTCATCGTTCTTTTTTGGTGAACAAAGATGCCATTGTTTCTGCTACTGGAAACGCACAAGGGTTGCTGCTCCAACTCTCTGAAGGTGATAAGCCGATACCCGTTTCAAGAAGTTATGTAGCTTCTTTTAGAGGCAAATAAGCTTCAATTACCTTGTAATTCGTCCCTAATGGAAGTAATTGGTCACATACTCCTTGTTGATCATACCTATCGTTGCGAGTGGTCACATTGATCTTTTCCATTATTCATCATGCCTCTAAATTGCCGTCATTGTTTAACAAAACCTTACTACAATGAACTGGAAAAAAATCTTTAAGTACCTTTTTATGGCACTCATTCTTAGCACGGTGATTATGGGATTTCTGGCCAACCAAAATATGATTCAAATTTATGGTGGTAAAACTGAGGTGGTCGATTACAATGCTTTCAATCCTGATAATAATACTGTTTACATCAGTAATGTTAATATTTTGAATCCTGATGGAGATACTTTTATTCCCCATCAAAGCGTACTCATTGAAAATGGAATAATTACTGCTATCGATTCCCTTTCCCAGCCATCAAGAGATGCGACTCATATCAGTGGAGAGGGAAAGTTTTTAATTCCAGGATTGATTGATTCACATGTCCACTTGTTTAAAAGCCCCAATGATTTGTTGTTGTATGTGGCTAATGGTGTAACGGAAATACGCGAACTGATCGGAGAGGAGGATCACTTAAAATGGAGGGAAGAAATAAAAGCAGGGAGAATCGGGCCAGACATGTATATCGCTTCACCAAGGTTGGGAAGTTTTGGATTGGTTGAGGGATGGTGGATGAACTGGACACAAGGATTCAATAATGTTAGGAATGCCAAAGAGGCTGAATCCATAGTTAAATCGTATGCTGAAAAAGGATACGATGCCGTTAAAGTATACAGTTACTTGAACAAAGAATCGTATGAAGCGATCAATAAGGTGGCCGTAGCCGAAGGGATGGATGTTGTAGGTCACGTACCTTTTAGTTTGGAGATCTCTGATATCTTCAAGTCTAACCAGTCTGACATTGCACATCTCGAAGAAATCATGAATGCATTCAGAAGGGAGTTTGGTGATTTGAAAAACCAGGATGGAGCTAATGATTTTTTGGCTTATGCAGAAAAAAGAAGCAAGGAAATTGCACCTGAATTAAAAAGCAATGATATATCAGTCACCACCACCCTATGGTTAACCAAAACTTTTGTTCGTCAAAAATTTGAATTGCAGAAAGTATTGGAAGAGGTGGAGTTGGTGTATGAAAACCCTGGCATTAGTGAGTGGGATGAGATGATCCCGCAAGGTTTAGGATGGCTTCCGGAGGTAAATCGCTATAAGTTGTCGGAAGGTTTAAGTGACGAAGATAAAGATTGGTTAGATATTTTTTGGACTACTTATGGGCAGGCATGCCAGATTATTCTAAAAAACCTATCTGATGAAGGAGTAACCATTTTGGCGGGCACTGACACGAACCTTCCACCGACTGTACCCGGATTTTCGCTTCAAGATGAACTAACAACGATGCATAGGGCGGGAATGTCACCTACACAAGTATTGCAATCTGCTACTTCAATTCCTGCCAAGAGGTTGGGAAGTAATACTGGTAAAGTGATAGAGGGATATAAAGCTAACCTTGTACTTTTAGATGCAAGTCCGCTTGAGGACATTGCCAACACGAAAAAAATCAATACTGTTTTTCTCAACGATAAAGTATTTGACAGGGCTTTATTGGACGAAATGTTGGAATCTGTAAAGAGAGCTAATAACGCAAGTCGTAAAAGGAGTATCGATCAGTTTATGAGAAGTGAAGGAAAACAGTAAGAATAAAAGAAATATATCTAGGTTTCAATGAATCGGACCATTTGTTGTCTTTGCTTTTCATTGGGTAGTTTTCCAATTCCTGCCATTAAATTTTCGGTCATGTGTACAGGATTGGAAGTACCTGGAATAATGCACGTAACGGCAGGATCGGCAAGGATATATTTTAAAAAGAATTGTGGCCAGGTATGGCAATCGAATTCGGTTGCCCATTCCGGCATTTTTTTGTTGCGTACCAAATTGAATATACTGCCTCCATTAAAAGGCTGATTGATCATCAGTGCTACTTTTTTATCCTCTGCCAACCGCAATAATTTATTTTCTAAATTTCTCGCAGTGAGGGAGTAGTTGATCTGTACAAAATCCATGGGAGTAGATGCTATAATCTCAGCAATTTCATCATGCGCACTGTTGACGTAGTGGGTGATGCCTATGTATTTTATTTTACCTTCATCTTTCCATTCCCTTAATGTTTTATAATGTGTCTTCCAATCTACCAGATTGTGAATTTGCATCAGTTCAATGTGTTTTCTTTTTAGTAATGAGAAAGAATTATTCATTTGTTGTATACCAGCATCTCGTCCGGTTGTCCAGACTTTAGTAGCTACAAAAAGTTTGTCGTTGAAATTCAGTGGGCCGGATAAAGCTCCAATTAGCTTTTCTGATTGACCATACATAGGAGAGGTGTCCACAGCGGTAGCTTGCATGGCCAGTAAATTGATTAACACCTTCTTCTGGGGATCACTCTCTTCTTGGCTCACATCAAATGTTTTCCATGTGCCAAGTCCTATGGTGGGTAGCATTTCTCCGCTGGAAGGGATTGGCCGCTTTAGAATAGTATCAGCTGCAGATAACCATGAGGGTGCAATGGTTGTTACGCCCAAGGCAGCCATCAACTTGAAGTATTCTCTACGTGTCATTGTCATAGATTAAAGTTAGCGAATGTTAGAGTGAATAGCCATAACACTATTAGCGGTAGAAATTGCGGTGTATTTTTATAACTATAAGTAATTATCCTAACAATGAAGCCAAAATCAAAACTGACACTGTGTACACAACCTGACATTCTCTGCTGGATGTCTTCATTATTAACCAGTAATTTTTTTTATATTGTCGATAGATCGTCAATCAAACAGCTGACTATTAAATGAATAGAAAAACTTTTTACTGGATAGCCACTGTAGTCTTCGCGATAGCCGCAATCATTGACTTTTGGGATGGGTTTGTTCCAAAACTGATTAGCTCTGTCACTATCACATTAGGATTCGCATTGTTGGCTATTGGTACGGGAAGGGAGAATAAGAATCAATTTCAAATGGTTGCTTATGCCCTTTTTGCAATTGCTATCGGGGCTTTTGTGTACCGTATAATTACAGGCTAAACCACGAGTTCTGCACCTTTTTAGGTTGAAATTCCATTCTCACCGATTTGGTTATCTTTAATAATGAAGCCAAAATCGATACTTACACTATTGGCATGCATCAGTGTTTACTATGCCTCTGCTCAAATTCAAAAAGAATACATCAATCCAGGACCAGGGTATACCCATGTAGTGGCCGTGAATGCAGGCAATACCAAAACCATTTATGTCTCAGGCCAAGTAGGAGAAGGAGCTGACCTTGAAGCGCAGTTAAGGTCATCGTTTGCTAACCTAAAGAAGCAACTGGCTGATGCAGGGGCAGATTTTCAGGATGTGGTTAAAATGACTACTTACATTGTCAAGTATAAAGAAACCGATCTGGACACGTTTCGGAAAATAAGGGGAGAAATATTGGGAGCTAAGCAAATGCCAGCCAATACACTGGTAGGTGTCTACTCTTTATATAAAGACCAATATTTAGTAGAGTTGGAAGCCGTTGCAGTGATTGAAATTAATTAGATTAGAAAAATTATTAATTAGAAAATCTTCCTTATTGAAGTTATGACATCACGTAGAGATTTTATTAAAGCTACCAGCCTTACAGGAATTGGGTTAACAATCCTTCCATCTGGCGTATTGTTTTCAAAGGATAAAGAAGAGACAATTCGAATTGGTTTAGTAGGAGTGGGGCTTCGCGGTCAGAATCATTTGGATCTTTTGTTGAGACGGTCGGATGTGGAGGTTGTTGCCATTTGTGATGTTCAACAGAGAATGATGGACATGACAAAAGAAATGATTAAGAAATCTGGTAAAGCCATGCCACAAGTTATAATGGAGGGCTCCTATGGCTATCGCAAAATGCTGGAAAATAAAGACATCGATGGGGTAATTATTTCCACGCCATGGGAATGGCACACGATAATGTGCCTTGATGCGATGAATGCCGGAAAATATACAGCCTGTGAAGTGATGACAGGAGCAACCGTTGAAGAATGCTGGCAGTTGGTGCGCACTTCCGAGCGAACAGGTATGCCATTGATGATGCTGGAAAATGTTTGTTACAGGCGTGATGTCATGGCGGTGATGAACATGGTGCGGCAGAATGTATTTGGTGAACTCATCCACCTTCAGGGAGGATATCAACACGATTTAAGAGAAGTGAAATTTAATGACGGTGTAAATCCCTATGGCGGTGGTGTTGAATTTGGTGAGAAAGGTTTTTCTGAAGCGCAATGGAGAACGCAGTATTCTGTGATGCGCGATGCTGACCTTTACCCAACGCATGGTATTGGGCCCATAGCCATGATGACAGATATCAACCGGGGAAACCGGTTTACCCACCTGACTTCTTACTCTTCGAAGTCACGTGGGCTGCATGATTATATTGTTAAGAACGGAGGAGAGGATCATCCCAACGCCAAAGTTGAGTTTAAGCTTGGCGATGTGATCACCACCATGATCAAGTGTATGAATGAAGAAACCATTTTGCTACAACACGATACCAACCTCCCAAGACCGTACTCCCTGGGCTTTAGGGTGCAGGGCACCAACGGAATTTGGATGGACGTGAATAAATCAATTTACATTGAGGGACAAAGTGAGAAGGCGCACCGTTGGGAGGATGCTAAGGAATGGTTGGACAAATATGATCATCCGCTTTGGAAGGCACATGAAGCAAGGGCAACGGGTGCAGGCCATGGTGGCATGGATTGGTTTGTAATTAATGCCTTTGTTGAATCTGTTAAGAGAAAGACCAATACACCTCAAGATGTTTATGATGCCGTCACATGGAGTGCTATCACCCCATTATCGGAAACTTCCATTCAACACGGAGGCGAAACTTTGGATTTCCCAGACTTTACGGGTGGAAAGTGGATGAGTCGGAAAAATGACTTTGCAAAGGATGGTACTTATTGATTTTAGTAAATCAATCTGTTAAACTATATTGATCGTTATAAAAATTTAGAAATATGAGAGTGATTACCTTATTGATGCTTGTTTCGTCCTTTTCATTTGCACAGCCCTCTGTTAAAGCCAGTCGTGATTGGATAGAGAAAGACGGTGCGAATATTCTGACCGAACTAAAAGACTTAATCAGCATACCCAATCACGCTTCGGATCTACCTAACATCCAGCGCAATGCGGAGAAGATTAAAAAACTATTTGCTGATCGTGGATTCAATATGCAATTGTTGCAGGAGCCGGGCGCACCTCCAATAGTATATGGCGAGCAAAAAGTAAAAGGAGCTACTCGTACACTTTGTTTCTATGCCCATTATGATGGACAACCAGTTGATCCCTCTTTATGGAAGTTAGATGCCTTTAAAGCAGAATTGTATGATAAGGGTATGTATCAGGGTGGTAAGCCTATACCTATGCCCAAGGCCGGTGAGCCAATTAATGATGATTGGAGACTTTATGGAAGATCAGCCAGCGATGACAAAGCTCCTATTATTGCAATGATGGCAGCCATCGATGCACTTAAGGCTTCTAAGATAGGTCTTACTTCTAATATCAAATTGTTTTTTGATGGGGAAGAGGAATCTAGTTCTCCACATATTGAAACCTACATGACCAAGTATGGTGATCTGTTCAAAGATATTTCGGTTTGGTTATTGTGTGATGGGGCAGTCTATCAAACAGGAGATCCTTCATTTAAATTTGGAGGAAGAGGAATCACAGGAATGCAACTCACAGTATACGGTCCATCGCGTCCTTTACACAGCGGCCACTATGGCAACTGGGCACCAGTGCCAGGACAAATGATTGCACGATTGCTTACCTCGATGAAGGCGGAAGACGGCACGGTACTTATTGATGGTTACTACGATTCTGTAGAGCCTATTTCTGATTTTGAGAAAAGGCAATTGGCTAATGCGCCCAACATTGATAAGCAGATGAGAGAAGAACTTGAATTGGGGTATACAGAGGGCAATGGCCAATCGCTGAATGAAAGACTTTTGCTTCCCAGCTTGACAGTACGTGGCTTGTCAAGCGGTTCGGTAGGAGACAAGGCGCGAAATGTTATCCCTACAATAGCTATAGCTGAATTGGGTATGCGCCTTGTAAAAGGCAATGACCCTGAGAAGATGATGGATTTGGTGGAAGCACATATAAGAAAAGAGGGCTGGCATATTGTATATGATGAGCCTGATCATGAAACACGGATGAAATACCCTAAGGTGATTAAAGTGGTAAGAGATAAGGATGGGTTTTCAGCTATTAAGGTAAATATGGATCAGCCCGAAATCATGAGCGTGATCAACGGGGTGAAATCTTTTACCGGAGACAAAGCAGTTTTTCTACCAAGTTCAGGAGGCAGTAATCGGGTGAACAATGCCATTTATGATGTATTGAAAACCCCAGCCATTTCTGTGAATATGGTGAACCATGACAATAATCAGCATGCCGAAAACGAAAACGTTCGGGTAGGTAACTTATGGTATGGTGTTGATTTGATGTCTGTGTTGATGACACTACCCAACGATATTTCGAAAAAATAGTTTTACGTCAGGGACTACTGAGTGCTTTGCTGTACTTTGTATAGCATCAGGCTGGCAATGTTGGTGGCTCGAAGTTTTGCTTCGTTGGCCTTGTCACCTTCAAAATGCTCATCAATCGTTTCAAAAAATAATTCTTTCCACTTGTCGAAATGAGTTGATTCTAAATTGACTTTCTGATTTAACTGAATGTGTTTTGTCATTGGATCACCTTTGTAAGGGCCTTTTCCAAACAATACCATTTCCCAAAAATTGTACATGGTAGGCAGGTGATGGGGCCAGTCCACTTTCGCCACATCGTTGAAGATATGACCAATAGTGTTGTCCTCTTTGACTTTATCATAAAATGAATTGACCAATTTTTCAATATCACTTCTTTCTTCTATATCCTTTTTCATCTGCAGCTATTGTATATATGCGGGTCAAGTTAGTTAACCTACCTACTTTGAAATACGATCTTGATCATATATTCGTTCCATTTCCAACCATTTTCTATTTTGAAGGGTCTATCTTATAAATGAGCGCTTATGATTATGCTAAAGAACCGACTTGTACTTTTACTTTTGATTTTGGCTACTTTAAGTGGATGTGAGGAGGAGAATAATGAACCAGATTCTGACGGGAGTCTGATATTCGGGGTAGCATATGGGTTTTGTGCGGGAGATTGCGCTCATTTTTTCTTAATAAAAGACGGAGCTTTGTTTAAAGATAACATCGAACGCTATTCTGGAGATGAAGTTTATTTTGATGGCGACCCATTGCCTGAGGATAAATACGTGCTGGCAAAATCGTTGTTGCAACAGTTTCCTGAATACTTAAGAGAAAGACCTAATGAAACTATAGGGTGCCCCGACTGTACAGATCAGGGTGGGTATCACTTAATTCTTAATTCAAATACGGGAAGCCAATATTGGCATATTGATACAAGTACTGCCAGTCAGCCGACAGAGATTAAAACTTATATGGATCAGGTTAGAACAATATTGGAGCAATTAAAAGACTGATAATTGCTCCAATAATTTTTATGCAAGCTCTCTTAGGTCTACAGGTACTACTCTGGAAACTCCTTTCTCAACCATGGTGATACCATAGATCACATCAGTACTTGTCATTGTACGTTTGTTGTGAGTAACAATAACGAACTGACTGTCTTTACTAAAATCGCGAATGATGTTATTGAATTTGTCAATGTTGGCATCATCCAGTGGTGCATCTACCTCATCGAAAATACAGAAAGGTGCAGGCTTCAATAAGTACATAGAGAAGAGTAGGGCGGTAGCCGTAAGTGTTTTCTCTCCACCTGATAATTGATTGATGCTCAAAGGACGCTTTCCTTTTGGCTTTGCAATAATTTCTATGTCAGATTCCAACGGCTTGGTGGGATCAGTCAATTTTAAATCACAGTCATCGCCTTCAGAAAACAACGACCTGAATACATCAATAAAATGCTCTTTAATTTTATTGAAAGCCTCCATGAATGTTTCACTGGCTACACCTTCAATTTCAGATATGGTGTTGAGCAACGACTCCTTAGCCTTATGGAGATCTTCTTTTTGTGCAATAATGAAATCATTCCGCTCTTTAATTTCATTGTATGCCTCCATGGCCATCGGGTTGATAGGGCCCATGTTCTCTAATCGGTTTCGAATCTTATTGACATCATTGCGAACCTTCTCTTCATCTGGAACCTCTTTTTCTTCTGTGTCAACTTCCGTATTCAAGATGGTGTCCAGTTCTACTTTAAACTCAACAGACAATCTTTCTTTTACTGAATTGAGTTCTAGTTTACTTTCACTCACTTCATTTTGAAGTTCCATCAGAATGGTGTCGATGTTCTGTCTTTGATGTTGAACTTCTTTCAGCTCTTTTTCAAATTGATCGATCTCTCCTCTGGCCGCGTAGTATAATTTTTCAGCTTCACCTAGACCTACTTCCATTTCTTCTTTTTGAGCATACATGGCGATGAGTTCTTCATCGTTGCTCTGGGTGGTTTCGATAATGGCTTTTATTTCTTCCTCGTTTGTCTTTAGTTCTTCCTGATTGGTTTCAATGCGCATGCTGCTCTGCTCCATCGATTCCTGCTTGAAGCGGACTTCTTGCTCCAGGCTCTTCACTCTGTTTTCCTGCTGGTGGAAGGAAATATTTTGTTCGTTAAATGCGGATGATTTTTGGCTTAAAATTTCATTCTGTGCATTAAAATCATCTGTTATAGATTTCAGTTTTTCTTCATTCTGCTGAACGGCTACAAGAGCCTGCTCAGCTTTTGGCTTTAGGTCTTCAATTTCCTGCGTCAGGTTTTGAATCTTATCCTGAATATCCTCTCTGCGCAAATCAGCTGTATTCAGCATGTTGGCAAACTGCTCCTTTTTGGTGCTAACAGAGATGAATTCATCGTTCACCATCTTAATGGCGTTGCGTGCTTCTTCAATCTGATGCTGCAGTGTGTTGTTCTTCAGTTTTTCAAGCTCCCGCTGTTTGTCCAGCAAGCCTTGTCTGATGTCTTCAACTTTCCTTGTAAGGTCCTTTATTTCCTTATCAAGTTTTTCGATGTTTTTCGCTCTTCCTATTTTCTTCCCTTCAAACAGACCAACAGATCCTCCGGATAGGCTAAAGCGTCTTTTGGTAACTTTTCCGTTTTTGGTGATGAAGGTATTTCCATCTTCTACCGGAATGGTTTTAACATCTCCATCATGTACATATGTTTTATCGAGGATGTAAGCCATTAGCTTACTGTACTTGGAATCGAATTCCATAATCTGCGTGGCAGGAAAGGCATCAGAATACATCTGCACATCAGAAGGAACAAATTTTTCAAATGAATCAAGTATGAAAAAATTAGCTTTTCCTTTACTGGCGTCACTCAATATATTGATGGCCTTATATGCCTCCGCCTCGTGTTCAACTATGTAGTAGTTGAGATAAGGTTCTAGGTAATTCTCAATCGCAACGCGGTACTCTTCCGTGGTAGAAATTATATCAGAAAGGAGAGGAGCATTTTTCGTCCACTCCACATTTTTCTTGAGGAATTTAATGGCCTCAGGAAATCCTTCAAGGTTTTCAACCAATGATTTGGTAAGCTGATACTCGTTTTGGCGTGCATCCAATTTCCTACCTGCTTCTGTCATCTCTTCGCGAATCATCTCAATGGTTTTCTCCAAAGAGCCTGATCTCAGATTGACCTCATTTTCGTCATTCTTTAGTTTTGCGAGATACCCATTCTTTTCTGTTATCTCCCCTTGAAGAACAACTAGTTTCTTCTCAAAATCAGCAAGGCTCGCACTTTGTTCGTTTGAGTCAGTGGCTGTTCTTTCAATTTCTTGTTTAAAAGAAGAAACTTGGATTTCCCGAATCTCTAAAGCCTTATTTAATTGATATGATTCGTCCTGGTTGGCACGGTGTGCTTTACGCAATGTATCTACTTCGCCCTGAAGGGTTAGGGTAGCAGTTTTTTGTGTATCATATTCAGCTTTTAAAGAGGCAACCTTTTCAGTGATTTCATTGAGTTGTGCTTGCGCTGATTCTTTCTCTGTTTCCAGGCTTTGGACACTGAACCTTGCACGTTCATTACTTTGCTTATCCTGATCAACCTGCTCTTTCAGGCTAGTGATTCTATCATTAAGGAAACGAAGGCGCTCGTTTTTAATCTGTTTTTCACTCTCATATTGCCTTATTGTCCCTACGTATTCATTGATCGCCTTCTGTCTGGTTGAGAGCGTTCTCTCTTTGTCGATCAAGTCAGCTTTTGACTTTTCAATATGGGCTTCTTTCTCAGCGATAGCTGCTGTGAGGGACGTTTTGCGATCGTTTTCCTGCGCTACCTGCTTATTGACAGAATCAAATTTTTCCTTTTGCTTTTTTACTACCAGTTTGGCCAGTTGGATGCTCTTCTCTTTGTATTCTTCCTTTATTCTGTAATAGGTCTCTGTTTGTTTGGCCTGCTTCTCAAGGCTTTTCATGTTCTTCTCTATCTCGAAAAGCAAATCCTCCACACGCTCTAGATCGGCATCCGTGTCTTCAAGCTTCTTTAGGGTCTCTTTTTTACGCTTTTTAAATTTAGAGATACCAGCTGCTTCCTCAAACAACATCCTTCTGGAGTTATCTCGGTCGTTAAGAAGGTCATCCACCATGCCTAACTCAATGATAGCGTAGCTGTTAGAAGCCACCCCAGTGTCTAGAAACAAATTAGTGATGTCCTTGAGGCGGCAAGTGACATTATTTAATAAATACTCACTTTCACCAGAGCGATAAAGCCTGCGGGTTATTGTAACCTGCGAATACTCGGTTGGAAGGATGTTCTTGGTATTATTAATGGTAAGAGAAACTTCTGCTAATTGAAGCGGTGAACGGGTATTGGTACCGTTAAAGATGATGTTTTCCATCTTTTCAGACCTCAAAGCGCTCGTTTTTTGTTCACCCAGCACCCAGCGAATAGAGTCAACTACATTTGATTTTCCGCAGCCATTGGGGCCAACGATCCCTGTAATGCCCTCATCAAAGTTGATTACTACTTTATCAGCAAAACTCTTAAATCCTTTAATCTCCAGCTTCGATAACTGCATGAATACGTTCGTTGAAAGTGGTTGTTGTATTTTAGAAGACCGCAAAGATAACTTTGATTTGCCATTTGAGAAATGCACGTCTCTAAATTCATCCACAATTTATCCAGACCATAAAATTTCAAAAAAGTTGGAATTAAGGATATTTAGGTATCTTTGATCCAATGGATCTTCAATTTTGGATATGGCTCATCGTGATTGTGATCACGCTTATTGCACGTGCAAATAAAAAGAAGGCTGGTCAGGCTCCACCCCCTGAGAATATTCCAGATCAATCGAGGAGATCCCAACCCGCTACACAACAGCCACCCACAAAACAGCAACCGGTAACCTTTGAAGACCTGTTAAGAGAGATTCAAGGTGAAAAGGCATTGTCGAAACCTGTTGCCAGCAAACCAAAGGAGCCGGAATACGACTTTGTTGATTATGACGATAATATTCCTGATGAGATTCAGGATCTGGAGGACGTAGATTATGATCATAATAAGGATGAAAGAGCATTTCAGACCTACGAGGCAGCCCTAAAAGAGGCAGAGAAAACCCCTTTGGTAAAGGAATCACCAAATGTGGGTAGCATAATGAGGTCTGAGCACTTTAAAGAATATAGTATTAAGAAAAAGAAAGTTTCATTTAATTTTTTGAACGAACTGAAGGATCCGCAAGGATTCAAGAAGGCTTTTATAATGAGTGAAATTCTTAACAAAAAGTACTAAAAAGGTACTAAAAAGGCATTTTTGGGGCTAAATATTACTTGAATTAGGTAATATTGATTTTTTAGGCTTCATGATAAGCAGGTTTCCACATCTTTGTCCCTTGTTATGATAGAAATTGGGATTGATATAGGGTTACTATAATTTTTTGAAGGATATTTATTATTGCTTAATTTTTTAAACTTTAGGTTTATGTCTTTAGGCCCAAATCATTATAAATGAACAGGATATATTCTGTAGTATTCTTTCCAGTTGCGTTATTGTTCTTTAAGGCAGATTGTAATGGAAGTTTTACCTGCAAGCCCCATCAAGCTTCGGAATCAGGTGAGTATTCATTGGCGCTCGAGCTTCATGATGGAGTTGAGGACAATTATTCCCTGGAATTGTACGACCTAACATCCGGGGATCTAGTAGAAATGAAAAGTGTCTACTTTAAACCAGGGTCAGAAAAAGTAGTTTTTAATAGCGTGAAACCATCAACCTATCTGGTTTACTATTCATCAGGCTCTTGCAGTCAAAAGAAATCAATTTCGGGAAAGGGTATAATTCTCCAATAAAGTGAAGAGACATTTTTTAATCTTATTATCATTCCTTTTCATTCTTCTGGGATTCCAAACTCCTGCAGCTGCCCAATGTGCTACCCAGTCTGATGTTGTCTTAAAGACCCATACGGATATTACTTGCTTTGGAGCCAATGATGGTACCATAACAGTTGATATTGCTGATGCGGCCA
>JBATLM010000205.1:0-9186 GCA_049289315.1 Cyclobacteriaceae bacterium | reverse complement strand
AATGAATGCTACTAGGAAAGATATTGAAATTAGCCTGGTGAGTATTGATCTGGACCTGGATCCCAATCCTGATAAAATCTATCGTTTTATCGATCGAAAAAAATTGAAGTCCAAAGTTTATATTTTGGATGAAAGAGATCCGAATACGTGGATTGATAAAATTGACAAAAGTTGGTCCGGTGCCATACCAGCTACTTTGGTTGTGAATTTGGAGAATGGGAAACGGAGGTTTGTAGAGAAAGAGCTGAAAGAAGGAGATCTGGAAGAAATAATTGATAGTGTTAAATAAACTAACCTTAAATATGAATGCATTAAAATCACTTTTTGCAATTGTTTTGATAGTGGTAATGACTGCTGGTGCTCCGGTGAAACCTGGCTATGAAGTGGGTGACTCGGCCATTGATTTCAAATTAAAGAATTACGATGGTAAAATGGTGTCTATGGCAGACTATAAGGATGCCAAGGGATACATCGTTATCTTCAACTGTAATACCTGCCCCTACTCAAAGGCATACGATAGTCGAATTATTGACTTAAATAAAAAGTATGCACCGAAGGGATTTCCGGTGCTCACCATCAACCCTAATGACCCGGGTCTTTCACCTGGGGATTCGTTTGATGAAATGAAAAGTCAGGCTAAGCGAAATAAGTATGACTTCCCTTATTTAGTAGATGAAACACAGGATGTAGCAAGAGCCTACGGAGCTACAAATACTCCTCATGTTTATGTACTGGATAAAGTCAGTGAAAAGAATTTGAAGGTAGTTTATATCGGAGCTATTGATGATAATTCAAGAAATGCAAAAGAAGTTACTAAAAGATATGTGGAAGATGCAGTAGAAGCTTTAATGCAATCTAAAAATGTACCGACCACAAAAACTAAAGCGATAGGGTGTACTATCAAGTGGAAAAACTCCTAAAGACTAATTAATTGAATTGCTAAAACCGGTGAGATTTCACCGGTTTTTTTATTGAATCATAGCGAGAATGTCATCAATATATTCTCTGCTATTGCTGAGTCTAGGCACTTTATTTTGTCCGCCTAACTTTCCGCGTTTCTTCATCCAGTTATAGAACGTTCCCTCTTCTACGCTATGCACCTTGGGCATCATCAATGCCAAATCAAAAGCGCGCTTGGCATCGTAGTCGGAGTTTACTTTTCGTAAAGAAGCATCCAATAATGACGTAAATTTTTCAAGGTTGTCGGGTTTCACTTTAAACTCAACGATCCACTCATGCCCTCCGCGATGAGATTTCTCAAGGAAGATCGGCCCCACTGTAAAATTATCAATCACAGCACCCGTTTGTTCGCAGGCTTCCGTGATGGCAGTCTCAGCGTTTTCGATAATTACTTCTTCACCAAAAACATTAATGAAATGCTTAGTCCGGCCAGAAATTTTTATTCTATAGGGAGATGTACTCGTAAATTTGATGGTGTCGCCAATATTGTATCGCCATAAACCAGCATTGGTGGTTATCACCATGGCATAATTCTTTCCGATCTCTACCTGATCCAAACTTATGGTCTCAGGATATTCTTTGCTTAATTCTTCTGTAGGGATGAATTCATAAAACACACCATAGTCCAGCATAAGCAGTAAGTCATCTGCATCTTTTCTATCCTGGATTCCAAAAAACCCTTCGCTGGCGTTGTAGGTATCCCAGTACCTCATCCCAGTTGATGGGATAAGCGATTTGAAAAGATTTTTATAAGGATGAAATGCTACAGCCCCATGAAAAAATACTTCCAGGTTAGGCCACACTTCAAGGATGTTACTTTTATTTTCTAACTCAAGAATGCGCTGAATAAGGAGGACTGTCCAGGTAGGCACACCAGCAATGTTTGTTACGTTCACCTTCGAAGTTTCTGTAGCAAGCATTGCAATTTTCTCTTCCCAATTGTCCATCAGTGCCACGTCTAGGCTAGGCGTACGAATAAACTGTGCCCAGGGCGGCAGATTTTGCATGATCACAGCTGAGACGTCCCCATAGTAGGAACTTGAAGATGGATCAAATTCATTCACTTTGTGACTTCCTCCAACGGCTAAGCCTTTGCCGGAAAACATTTGAGTATCAGGGTAATTATTTACGTAAAGGGAGAGCATGTCTTTGCCTCCTTTGAAATGACAGTCCTCCAATGCTTCTGGAGATACTGGGATAAACTTACTCCTTGCATTGGTAGTGCCAGATGATTTTGCAAACCACTTTATCTCGGTTGGCCAAAGCACATTTTGCTCCCCACGCATTGCTCGTTCGATGTAGGGGAATAGTTGCTCGTAGGTATAGATGGGGACTCTTTGCTTAAAATGCTCATAATGCATGAGTTCATCGAAGGCATATTTTTTTCCAAACTCGGTGCCCCGACCCATGTACATTATTTTTTTCAATACTTCATCCTGTACTTCATGGGGGTACTTCATGAAGAGCTCCATTTGGTGCATTCGCTTCTTCATCACCCAGGTTAGAATGGAGTTGAATATTTGCATATTAATGATTAAGCCCAAATTAAAGCCGAACCATCATATTAAACAAACGGATTATATAATGACAGAATAAAAAGAAAAAAGTTGGTTATTAAGGTTCAACGCGAGCGCGTTTCAATTGGAAATTTTGTCCAAGGTATACTTTCCTCACCATCGGATCATTGGCCAATTCTTCAGCAGAGCCTGCGCGGAATAATTTTCCTTCAACCATCAGATAGGCACGGTCAGTGATTGATAATGTTTCATCCACGTTATGATCAGTGATCAATATGCCAATATTTTTTTTCTTCAATTTGGAAACAATGGATTGAATCTCTTCAACAGCGATGGGGTCAACTCCTGCAAATGGTTCATCCAATAAAACAAAGTTAGGATCTACGGCCAATGCGCGTGCTATTTCTGTTCTTCTTCTTTCTCCTCCAGACAACACCATCCCCATGTTTTTTCTCACGTGAGTCAAACTGAATTCTTCTAAAAGGCTTTCCACTTTTTCTTTACGATCTTTCTTACTCATGTCCCGCATTTCCAGTGGAGCCATCAAGTTTTCTTCTACAGTAAGTTTACGAAAAACAGATGCTTCCTGTGCGAGATACCCAATGCCCAGCTTAGCCCTCTGATACATGGGCATATCTGTGATGTTCTGCTGATCGAGAAAAATATTTCCTCCGTTAGGCTTAATCAAGCCAACAATCATATAGAAGCTAGTCGTTTTACCGGCACCATTAGGCCCCAACAACCCCACGATCTCTCCTTGCTCTACTTGAACTGAGACATCGTTTACGACTGTGCGTTTCTTGTATTTCTTTACCAGGTTTTGGGCCTTTAATATCATGCTATTCAAATTTGATGTCTTTCAATCGCAATTGCAAAGACGTCATTCCATTATACGTGTTTTCTTCAATGGTGTATGCCATTGTAAAAGAGCTGCTCTTTGTGAGCGGCTCATAATGCTCCATCATATCAAAGCCCACTACATTAACAGTGGCGTCACTACCATTTTGACCGGCAAGAAAGCGAATGTGCTTGTCTTTGAAGCTTGCAAGGGAGTTCTTAACAAAAACCCCGCCTGATTTAAAAACAGGTTTGTGGTTCTCCGGGCCAAATGGAGACATTTGTTTAAGTATTGAGCGAAACTTAGAAGAGATGGAACTTAAGGGCAAGTCCAAATCTATTTCTATTACTGGGATGAGCATTTCATCTGTTATGGTCGTGGAGACCACCTTCTCAAATTTTTGCTGAAAGGCCGGAAGGTTTTCTTTCTTCATGGTCAATCCGGCAGCGTATTTATGTCCACCAAACTTTTCAAGCAATTCAGAGCAACTAGAAATGGCTTCGTGCAAATCAAAATCTTTTACACTGCGTGCAGAGCCTGTTATCATACCATTAGATGCAGTAAGAATAACCGTAGGGCGATAGAACTTCTCAATACAACGGGATGCTACGATCCCGATTACCCCTTTGTGCCAGGTTTCTTTGTAAAGCACTGTGGTTTTTGCCTTAAGCAATTTTTCATCTGATTGAATCATACTGATGGCTTCATCGGTAATGCTTAAATCAAATTCTCTTCGCTCATCGTTTTTAATATTTATTTTCTCCGCAAGGGCCATCGCTTCTTCATCCGTCTTTGCAATAAGTAATTCTACTGCGAACCTTGCATGGCTTACACGGCCTGCAGCATTGATGCGTGGGCCTAATGTGAATACAACAGTGGAGATATCCATTTCATTTTTGCTTCCAGAGAGTTCAATCAGCGCTTTTAACCCAGGCATGGGTTGGCGATTTAATTTCTCCAGCCCAAAAAATGCCAATGTTCTGTTTTCTCCATTTACTGGAACGATATCAGATGCGATGCTTACCGCAACAAGATCGATGTACTTGGTGAGCTCACTTTCATCTCTATATTTTCTGGCGTAAGCCTGCAACAGTTTGTAACCCAGCCCGCAACCGCTCAATTCAGGAAATGGATAATTGCAATCCTTTCTCTTGGGATCAAGCACAGCAATGGCTTGAGGAATTTGGTCGCCCGGTAAGTGATGATCACAAATAATAAAATCAATTCCTTTATGATCGGCCATTGACACCATATCAGCTGACTTGATGCCTAAGTCCAGCGCAACTATCAATGAGAAACCATTTTCTTCAGCCCATATTATTCCATCTTTTGAAACACCGTAACCTTCTTTTGATCGATCGGGCAAGTAGAAATCGCAATTCGGATAGAAATTATTTAAGTAACTATAGACAAGGGCCACTGAGGTAGTACCATCTACATCATAATCGCCATACACCAAAATTTTTTCACCTTTCGTGATGGCAGTATGCAATCGCTCTACTGCCTTGTCCATGTCTGTCATTAGAAATGGATCGTGAAGATGATCTAAAGAAGGGCGAAAGAAATCTTTTGCTTCCTCAAAATTGGAAATACCCCGCTGTACCAGAAGTGTAGCTAAATAGGGATTGACATTGATGCTTTTACTTAGCGCTTCAACAATTTGCTGATCAACCTTTGGTTTTTGGGTCCAGCGCTTTTCCATTTTCAATTATCTTCGAAATTTATAGCTCCGGTTTTACCATGTTTACCGCTTTCTCCAATTTTTCCTTTTTGCCCTAGATCTCCGTCCTGCGACACGCGGCCAGCACTTACCAATCCAGCCAACCCCCCTAATCCTCCATCTCCTCCGAGCCCGCCACTACCTCCATAAACTCTTACCTGTATTTTGTTTCCCAATAAGGATCGTAATTCTCCAGAACCTTTAGTTGTAAAGGTAAGGTTACCACCATTGCCAGCGTCTCCTCCTTTGGCTCCATCCCCTCCTGCGCCACCGTTTCCACCTGCGCAAAGTCGGGTGCCGGGACTTCCACCACCACCGTTTCCTCCTCTGCCTCCATCTCCGCCATTGCCTCCACTGAGTTCGATGGAAAGTTTGCCCTCAATTTTCAGTTGAGTAAAGTAGAGATAGAGATTCACTCCATGAGAAGCAGCTGTTCCTAGTGTTCCGTTTCTACCCGCGATACCATCTTTACAAGGGCCAACAGCGGTATATCCTCCAAGGCCTTTTTCTCCATCCGTTCCTTTTTCTCCATTTCCGATAATCATACAATCATTACCCACCTTGATCACCTTAGCATGGATAAAATTATCTGCCTTATTTCTGTTTAGGATTATTTTAGAGTTGTCCTCCATTTCGAGGGTGTCCACAACAAGGATATCAGACTCTGCAAGTTGAAAGGACTGCCCAGATGCAACCACCAATTTCTCCATTCGAATTTGCGAATAGCAGAAGTTAGAAATTAGGAATAGAAATGAAAAGGAGAGAAACCTCATTTTGCAAAAGTACGTGATCTGGCGAACTCTATAAAAACAAAGAGCAGTGCTTTGCACTGCTCTTTTATAATTCTAATATTTATAATTTCTACTCCGATGCTTTCTTAGCAGGAGCCTTGCCATCAACAACACCTTCCAAAACATCTTTAATTTCTACGCGCTGCCCATCTCTGTAAGGAACGATCCAGGCGTCAGTGACACCCATTTCTCTCATATACTTTTTGAATGTATCAGCTTCCCAATAGTCGCGAAAAATACCAATGGTTAATTTTTGCTCACCAGCTTCAGCTACTTCACCACCAAAGTTAGGGTTGTTCTCAAAGTACTTAGAGAGGTCTTTGTTTTTGAATGCACCAATCTGAACCTTAAAAACTACTCCTTTAGAAAAATCCATTGAATTTTTTGGAGGTGATTCTTTAAGTTTTGCCAGTTCAGCTTTACTGGAAGACAATTCGCTTCTCATTCTTGAGATTTGATCTTCCAACTCCGCAATTTTAGCATCCTTATCACTCACAGATGATTTCAATTGATTTACCTCAGTGCCGAGGGTGTTAACCTGACTGTCTGCCGTTTGCTTGGCTTCAACAAATGTTTTGAAGTTGGCAGGGTTCTTTGCGTATTCTTTGGCTTTCTTTTTCCACTCTTTCTTTTCCTTTTTGGAGAGCTGCGCGAAAACTTGCGTGCCGGAAAAAATTAAAGCCAGGCAGAGGAATAATACTCTAGTTTTCATATTTAATTATTTGGTTGTTTTAATTTTTTAAAATTGTCTTGGTTCTAGTTCAGCCCAAAGGTCGATAGAGCAAGCCTTATTTGTTCATTATTAGGTTAAAATATGAACTAAAAGTAATAAAAAAACTTGATTTAAGGCCCTTTTCAGCGTTTACTCACCTTGATTGAGGTTGAATCATCGGTATTTTCAGCATCTCAAAGGCCCGCACCCGTCATCTTTTCAGGCCTTACCCATTCATCAAACTGTTCTGAGGTAAGTAATCCCAATTCAACTGCGGCTTCACGTAGGGTCTTGTTTTCTTTATGCGCCTTCTTGGCAATTTTGGCTGCATTCTCATACCCAATGTGGGTGTTGAGGGCGGTCACCAGCATCAGAGAGTTTTCAAGATGCTGCTTAAGCACAGGAATATTAGGGGCAATACCAATGGCGCACTTTTCTGTGAATGAAACGCAGGCATCTCCAATAAGAAGCGCTGATTGTAAAACGTTGGAAGCGATAACTGGTTTAAAAACATTCAACTCAAAGTGACCGGATGAACCTGCTAGGGAAACGGTCATATCATTACCTATCACTTGAGCACACACCATGGTGAGGGCTTCTGGTTGTGTTGGATTTACCTTACCCGGCATGATGGATGATCCGGGTTCGTTATCAGGAATAATAATTTCTCCGATTCCACAACGAGGACCTGAGCTGAGCATCCTAATATCGTTGGCAATTTTCATTAATGAAACTGCTGTACGCTTCAGCGCTCCTGATAACTCCACCATGGCATCATGCGCTGCCAGTGCTTCAAACTTGTTAGGTGCTGTCACAAACGGATAGCCAGTGAGTTCTGCAATTTTTTTAGCCACCAATACGTCATACCCTTTAGGCGTATTAAGGCCAGTGCCTACTGCTGTGCCTCCTAAGGCCAGTTCACACACCATTTCAAGTGCGTTTTTAATTGCCCGTTGGCTATTATCTAATTGCTGCACATATCCTGAAAACTCTTGACCGAGTGTCAACGGAGTGGCATCCATAAAATGGGTGCGCCCTGTTTTCACTATACTTTTAAACTCTTCACTCTTGGCAGCAAGGGTGTCTCTCAATTTTTTAATCCCTGCCAGTGTAACTTCAGTTGTTAGTTTGTAGGCTGCGATGTGCATCGCTGTAGGGAAGGTATCGTTTGATGATTGCGATTTGTTAACATCATCATTGGGGTGCAATACTTTCTTTTCATCAGAGAGATTTCCTCCATTGAGTACGTGCGCTCTGTATGCAATTACTTCGTTGCTATTCATGTTGCTCTGGGTGCCCGAACCCGTTTGCCAAATCACAAGGGGAAATTGATCATCAAGTTTTCCTTGTAAAATTTCATCGCATACCTTGCCGATGAGATCAGATTTCTCTTTAGGCAAAACACCAAGTTCGCTGTTGGCCATTGCAGCAGCTTTCTTCAAATAGGCGAAAGCATAAGTGATTTCTTTTGGCATTGAGCCCTCAGGGCCAATCTTAAAATTATTTCGAGACCGCTCAGTTTGTGCCCCCCAATATTTATCTGCAGGCACTTTTACCTCGCCCATTGTGTCTTTCTCGATGCGGTAGTCCATAGTTGTAAAGAATTTGGTTTGTAAAAATAGAAAATCGATTAACTAGAAAACACGTATTTCGATATAACTTAAAGCAAAGCGTCTTTCTTTTTATGCATAAAGCAATCTATTTGGGGAGTGGAGGTGCTTCTGCTATAATTATTATCAAATAATTGTAGTCACCCATTTCTAAAACTAATTTGCGCCATAACCCGATAAACATGGTAAAACAATATATAGCAGATAACAAAGATCGTTTTCTCTCAGAATTATTTGACTTACTTCGAATTCCATCTGTGAGTGCCGACAGTCGGCATAAGGGTGATGTACGAAAAGCCGCAGAGTACATAGCTGATAAATTAAAAGCCGCGGGAGCAGATACCGCTGAAGTGCATGAAACGGAAGGCCACCCTATTGTATATGGAGAAAAAAAGAGTGGTGATAATTTGCCAACCGTATTGGTTTATGGTCACTACGATGTACAACCTCCGGATCCATTGGATCTTTGGGATTCACCGCCATTCGAACCAGTAATTAAGAACGAAAAAATTTATGCAAGAGGAGCATGTGATGATAAAGGACAGGTGTACATGCACATCAAAGCACTCGAGGTGATGATGAAGCAAGGGCCTTTGCCTTGTAATATCAAGTTTATGATAGAAGGGGAGGAGGAAGTAGGCTCTGACAACCTGGGTAAATTTGTAACGGCTAATAAGGAACTGCTGAAAGCGGATGTTATTCTTATATCAGACACATCAATTATTTCACTGGACCATCCATCCATTACAGTTGGCCTGAGGGGATTGAGTTACATGGAGGTAGAGGTGACAGGGCCAAACAGAGATTTGCACTCAGGTGTTTATGGTGGGGCCGTAGCTAATCCGATAAACATATTGTGTGATATGGTCCATTCATTGATTGATGAAAATGGGCACGTAACTATTCCCGGGTTTTATGATAAAGTGGCAGAGCTAAGTGCTGAAGAGCGTGAAGCCCTTAACAGAGCACCGTTTGATTTGGATGAATACAAAAAGGATCTCGGAATAGGGGAAATAAAAGGAGAGAAAGGCTATACGA
>JBATLM010000204.1:0-4732 GCA_049289315.1 Cyclobacteriaceae bacterium | reverse complement strand
CTCGTACACTATTGGTGATTATGCAAAGGCCAATAAGTATTTGGCAAAGTTCAATAAGAAAGCCACCAAAAAACTGGGTAAACAAAACGACTACACCCCCACTTACTTCAAGTTACTGGCCAAATATAAACTGGCAGCAGGGCAAGTGATAGATTTCGAAGCCAACATCCAAAATGCAATTAATGCAAGTACTTCCCTTAATCAGGAAGAAAGTAAAAATCACGGTATGCTTCTATTGGATGTTGCTGCATTATACAATCAAAATGGAGCTTACCGCCAGACGGTAGAATACCTTGACAAATCAAAATCAATATTGGATAATATAGCAGAGTTTGATAAGCAAACTGAGGCGCAATGGAGTTTACAGAAAGCGGAGGCGATTGCTGGACAGGGTTTCTATAGGGAGTCAATTCGCATTTTGAAAGAGTATGATGCCTACTTCCCCGGAAGAGCTTTGCGTCAAGAAACCTATGTAGATGATAATGGAAATCTTAAAAGCAGAAAATTAAGTTCTGATGAAGCGGAAGAAAGATTCAATGAATATGCACACTATGCCACATTGTTGGCCAAAGTGTATGGTGAACAAGGTAATCTTCTAAGTGCAGATTCAGCATTTGTTGGTGCTACATCATGGATTGATAAAAACCTTGGATCAACTTCATTGGCTTACATCAAAAACCAATTGTACCATGCTAAGATGCTTATAGCAAATGGTAATGAAAACAATTTACCAAAAGAGCTTGAGTATAGCCGTACACTGAACTCGTTGAAGGCCCGTCACAAAGCCTCACATTATGTTGGTGTGGAACTTTATGAGGAATACTTAAAGCAGTTGTTGGGTGGCAACAGCTCTGCTCGATACCTCAACACAAAATTGGAGTTTGAAAAAATGATCAATAGCAATTTTGAAAAAGGCAGCATTTATTCTGCACGTTTGGAAGCCGTAGATTTCGATTCAAAGAAAAGCAAAGACAAAACGCGTAATCTAGAAAGTGATGCGATGAACATGCTCGCAAATACTTCAGGCTTACCTCAAAACAATGTGACTACCATTCGAATCACAGAATTTCTATACGACCTCGCTATTGAGCAAAAGAAATACAAAAATGCAGAAACCTACCTCAACTCCATCATTGATATAAAAAAGGAATTGTACGGTGAAAATGCCCCACTAACTCACCTCGCACGTGTTCATTTGGCAAGTTTTTACGTAGATAACACCAACAAACTTGCAGAGGCTTCAGATATCTATAAAGAAAGTTTTGAAAATTCTGTGGAAAAGGAAATTGGTGCCTGGCATATTGATCACCTGGATATTCTCAACCATGTTGCCACACTCTACGAGCTTACTGATAAATACAAAGAGGCAGCTACTGCTCTTGATAAAGCCTCGGATGTTGCCAGATCAAAGTATGACGATCGAGACTATCAGTATGGAGCAGAGCTCAACCAAATTGCTAAGCTTCAAATTAAGTTAGGCTCATATGAAAAAGCAGAAGAGAACCTCAACAAGTCATTAAGTATTCTTGAAAATTACCGCAAAGAAGACGATAAAAAAGAATTTCTAATTCACGCCATTGAAACACAAGCTACTTTGTTTGGTATCAAGGGAATGTTCGATGAAGCTCAGGATGCATTGGATCGTTCCGCAAAAATGATTACAAGGTCTGACATTGCAGGAATTGATGAATTGAGTACCGCTAAAGAGCTTTCGAGCCTTTTCATTCAATTAGGAAAGTATTCCATCACCAAAAAATTACTGACGGATCTCATTGGCGAGTATGAAAAATTATATGGCCCCAATTCTTTAAGACTGATCGATCCACTTGTCAACATGGGAAGTCTGACGCTCGCTGAGGGTAATTATACAGATGCTGAAAAAGTTGCGCTGCGTGTAAATGGTGTAGCTAAGGATGTTTATGGAGAAAAATCCACAAAAACAGCACCTACACAAAAGCTGCTAAGTGACATCTATTACACTATAGGCGACTACGAAAAGGCTGAAATTAATATACAGCAGGCATTAGAAAATCAAGAAAAGCAATTCGGAAGAAATCACGTGGAGGTGGCTAAATCACTTTCTCAATTGGCCTTGATTAAGTTTTATAAAGGCGACAATCCTGTTGTTGTAGAAAAACTATTATTAGAAGCCAGAGACATTATGGGAGCCAAACTGGGGAAAGAAAACCCTCAGTATGCAGATATTTTAAAAAATGTAGCAATCCTAAACATATCACAAAACAAATACGATATCGCCTTCAGTTCTTTAACACAGGCTGAACATATCTGGAGAACTAAAACAGGATCAAAAAACAACATCAATGCCGCAAGTATCTATTCACTCACAGGAGATGTTTACTACCAACTAAAAAATTACGATAGGGCTGAAGATTTTTATAACCAGTCTAAAGCTATCTATGACCGTTCATTTAGTAAATCTCACCCTGAGTATGTGAAAGTCCTTTCCAAGCTTGCCAAAGTCTATTATATGGAAAAAGACTATAAGCGAGCAAAGAGAAATATAGAAGAGGCACTTAGCAACTATGAGGACTTCCTAAAAAGATACTTCCCCGCTCTAAGTGAAAGAGAAAAAGCAAAATACTGGAACACTATCAAACCAGATTTTGAATTTTATAATACACTTGCCTTTGGTCAATTGGATGATTTTCGGGATCTGAGCGGAAAGGTATACAACTACCAATTGCTTACTAAGGCACTTCTCTTGAGTTCATCCATAAAAATGAAAGAACGCATTCTGAACAGTCAGGACGAAGATCTAAAAGCAAGCTATAACGATTGGGTGCAGAAAAAAGAACTCCTTACCAATGCCCTGTCGATGAGCACTCAGCAATTGACTGAAAATGGAATTGACCCTTCATCATTGGGCAATGAAGTAGAGAAACTGGAAAAACATTTGAGTGAAAAGTCCGAACTATTTGGTCAGGACTTCGAGAATAAGCGCATCACCTACGAAAATGTTCAAAAATCTTTAGGTAAAAATGATGTGGCCATAGAAATGGTGAGGTACAGGTACTATGATCATGTATTCACAGACTCAATAATCTATGTAGCCTTGTACCTGAGAAATGATAACGAGAGGCCTAAGGCAGTAGAATTACCAAAAGGTCACCAAATGGAAACCCGTTTCTTTAAGTACTATAGAAACTGTATAACGGGAAGAATAGCTGACCAATATTCATATGGTGTCTTCTGGGAGCCAGTACAAAGTAAGATAGGCCAATATTCAACGCTCTTCCTTTCTCCTGATGGTGTTTATAACCAACTTAACCTTGAGGCCATCCCAACCCCTGATGGAAAATATGTGATTGATAACTCAAACATTGTAATTGTTAGTAACACAAAGGATCTCTACCTAAGGAAAATAAAATCCAAGATTGAGGGATCATCTAATACTGCCACAATGTTTGGTAATCCAACGTTTTACATAACAGCCTCTAATGGAAATATCCCTTCACTTCCCGGTACAGAAAAAGAAGTAGCCCAGCTTCAAGTATTGTTGAACAACCAAGGATGGAATACCTCTGAATATACTGAAGCTTCCGCCAGCGAAGAACAGTTAAAAGAAGTAGATAGCCCTAAAATATTTCACATTGCTACCCACGGCTTTTACACTCCAGACAATACTTCAGACGATTCGATAGGAGAAAATGAAGCAGAGCGCACTGAAAATCCACTGCTCAAAACAGGCCTTTTATTGAAGGGTGCTGGTGATTTGCTGGACAAAACAAAGTATAACTATAACATAGAAAACGGCATCCTTACTGCCTATGAGGCCATGAACCTCAACCTGGATAAAACTGACCTTGTAGTGCTAAGTGCATGTGAAACAGGACTTGGAGAGATATCCAATGGTGAGGGTGTATATGGATTACAGCGAGCTTTCCTGGTGGCTGGGGCCAAAACCTTGATCATGAGTATGTTTAAAGTTGACGATGCCGCCACGCAAAAGCTTATTCTCAATTTTTATAGAAAGTGGCTTTCTACAGGCAACCTTAGACAGTCCTTCACTGACGCCAAAATAGAGTTAAGAACAGAATATCCAGATCCCATTTTTTGGGGAGCCTTTATGATGATAGGACTTGATAACGTTCCTCAGTAAAATACCATAATGCGCCATAATGTCTTTGTTATCTCAGTTTCTAACATGTAATCAAGACATTATGGCGTAATTTTTAGTGAAATCTACAGCGGCATGCTTTTCAATGCTATGATCAGTGTATTTAAAAACTGATTATTAACCACTAAAAATTAAAATTATGAGCGTCATACGTTATAACCCCAGCGATTTCACCCCCACCTCTTTTAGCAACATCATTGATAAGTTTTTTAACGATTCAATGCAACGGTCGGGTCAAAGCACATTTGTTCCTAAAGTGGACGTAATTGAAAGCGAAAAAGCTTTTGAATTGCATGTGGAGGTTCCTGGGATGAACAAAGAAGATTTCAATATTGAAATCAACGACAACTATCTTACAATAAGTGGAGAGCGCAAATTTTCTACCGAGAAAAATGAGAAAGACTTCCATACCATTGAAACGCGGTACGGATCATTTAGCCGTTCCTTTACCTTGCCTGATAGCGTCAGTTCAGACAAAATCAATGCGAAGTACAACAACGGTATTTTAGAATTGACCATTCCAAAAGATGAAAAGAAGCTTTTGAAATCAACAATCAAAGTAAATTAAGTTGGCAAGTTGGGTTGGTAAATGCT
>JBATLM010000203.1:0-10100 GCA_049289315.1 Cyclobacteriaceae bacterium | reverse complement strand
ATATTGTAGGGTGGGGAGGTCCGTTTTCAGTAAGTTGGGCTTTAGCAAAACCTGCTGATATTAACGTCTTTCAGGAGCATTGGAATGATTTTATTACCCAGGGAAGTGGTGAGGACCTTATGGATATGCTACCCGAAGAACTTAACGTGGCCATCAATAAGTACCTTGATAAAGGACCGGATTTTATTAAGTATGGAGGTACTTCCCATTTTGATAATCCGGTGATGATTGGATTTTCGCCAAGGGCACAAAAGGTGATTGTTGATGAGACCCATAAAAGAGGAATGGTTGCTGAAACCCATTCTACCAATTTGGAAGGTCTAAGGTTGTCTATTGAAGCTGGCATTGATTTGATTCAACACCCGGAGCATTCTTCTCGAGTTTTGCCGGATGAGTTGGTGCAAATGATTAAAGACCGCAATATTATTTGTGCTATGCTAAGCAATACGATTACTGGAGAGGTGTGGCAACAACACGTACAGAAGAGAAAGTCAGCGCTCGAAAGCATTAAAAAAAGAGATGAAGCTTTTGGGCCAGGACATATAAAATCTTCAACTCAAAAGGGAAGAGAAGCACAGGAGGCAGGTGAGTACATGGAAATAGCGCGTACCAACGCAAAGAAATTAATTGAGGCAGGTTGTCTCGTTACTATCGGTACTGATAATTATCAGGGTTCTGCTCCTGAGTTTTTAAGAGCACCAAAGCCACCCAATCAAGAGCCAGGCTCAGGAAGTATCATGGCTATCGAAGGGTTGGTGGAGTTGGGTTTGACACCAGCTCAGGCCATTATGAGTGTGACTAAAACTGGTGCTATGGCAGCACGAGGTTTAGAAGATTTCGGCACCATTGAAAAAGGTAAAATAGCCGATATGGTGTTACTGGACGCAGACCCATTAAAAGACATTACGAATATCAGAAAGGTGAATGCTGTAATTAAAGACGGTAAGGTGATCGATATCACACGACTTCCTGAAAATCCAGTATTCAGGAAATAGACAAACTAATCTCTTGTATTTCTTTTGAATTCATTGTCATCAACGGGGAATAGATCATCCATCTTGTACAAGATTTCGCAATCGCAAACTCCGCCATGCTTTGCAAAGAACTCCTTATGGCTTTCAAAATCAATTCCTAGTTGAGAGAGGAAGTTGCTAGTTAGTTTAAAGTCGTGATGGCATCTTCGTTCTCCCATTTGTTCATCCAGATAGAAGAAAAGTTTCCGGAATATCAATTCCGGAAAAGGTAAAGAATGAATCAGCTCATTCTGTTCGTTGCTTAACGAATTGGGGTCATACTTAGGGGGAAGGTCATTCACCAAAAAGCAGCCTCTAATTTTTAGCAGGAGGAGTAATCATTATATGAGCACGGTGAGTGCCCGGATCCATAATCCATGGCATGCCAGGAGCTGCAGGTTTTAACGGAAGGCCTGTACTTTCAGAAGTGGCAAATGGGATGTAGACTACTGATCTTAAATTGGCGCCAGTTACTTCACCAGTCTCAGGGTTAAACACTTCGTCTGCACCTGACAATACATACAAACCAGAGTTTTGAGGTATTTTTAACTTCCCAGATTTTACTTCTTCCTCTCTGATATCAAAAATTTCTTTGAAGCTTTTGCCCTCTATTTTTAATGCACGACCACGGGCCATGAATTCATCAAGCTCTTTATAGTAGCAAGCTACATTAAAACCTTTTTGATCGGGGTTGTCCGCCAAACAGATGAGGTCATTGGTTCCTTTTCTTAAGACTATAAATTCTCCATCTTCAGCAAATCCATAAATCATTACGCCATCGCGCTTATCTTCCGGAGCGGCCATTACAGCGGCCTTCATTTGGGCATCTTTACTGGGTACTTTGGTTTGAGCGAATAAGGATGGGGATAAGATTAAGCAGATAAAGAGGAATGTAAGCGTTTTCATGGTTGATGATTTAGGTTTCTGTGGGAATTCAAGTTTCAAGTTAAAGTAATTCTTTACGTATTTCAACTACAAGTGGTTGAGTGTTTTGTTTACCTACGGAATTCGGTTGTTCACCTACTATTGGCCGGGAATGGCCTTTTTTTCATTGTGGGCAGTTAGTCATCACCTTACTTTTGAATCAAACATTTAGAAATTATGGAAACAACAGATAACAAGTCAGGAGAAGAGTACAAATCATCAGGTAATTCGGGAAAAATATTTTCCGGAGTAATCGTAGTGATTGTAGGTAGTGTATTGCTAGTCAACAAAATGGGGGCAGAGATTCCGCGCTGGATTATCAGTTGGCCAATGTTGCTGATTGCCATTGGGTTTTATGTTGGTGCTAAGCACTCCTTCAGAAATTGGGGATGGATCATTCCTGTTTTGATAGGTTCTGTATTCCTGGTGGATAGAATCGTGCCTGATTTAGAATTCAGACCATATTTGTGGCCAGTGGCAATTATCGCAGCAGGGTTATATATCATAGTGAATCCTAAAAATTGTGGGGGAGGAAAGTGGAAGAGCAAAGATTGGGGTAGCGGAATGGGAATGTCTGATGGCAGAAGAAAGAGACATGAAGATGGTGAAGACTACTTGAACTCCGTTTCAATTTTTGGAGGAGTTGAAAAGAATGTAGTGACTAAGAATTTTAAAGGTGGTGAAGTGACCACATTTTTTGGTGGCTCTTCCATTAATCTGACTCAGGCTGATATTAAAGATAAGGCAGTGCTGGAACTCACGCAGGTATTTGGAGGTGCACAATTAGTTATTCCATCTAACTGGAAGTTGAGTTCAGAAGTGGTATCCGTTTTCGGAGGCGTTGAAGACAAGAGGCCTTATAATAAGGATCAGGAAACTGAACCTGTTAAGACGCTTGTGCTAAAAGGCACTTCCATATTCGGAGGTCTTGAGATTAAGAGTTATTAATAAGTAAGTAAACGCAAGTATTATGAATTGGTATATTGCAAAAGTAGCGTTTAGCATAGTGAGTGGATCTGGTGATCACACGCCTCAATTTGATGAACAATACAGATTAATAAAAGCTGAATCCATGGAGGAAGCTTTTCAAAAAGCAGAGCACATTGGATTGAATGGAGAGGAGATATTGCTAAATGAAAAACATGAAATTGTAAGGTGGGATTTTATTGGGGTTTCAGAATTGTACCCTGTTAATGAATTGAGAGATGGAATGGAACTCTTTTCGAGCGTCCATGAGATAGATGACAGGGCATCATATATTGAAATGATAAAAATGAAATCTGCCTATGTACAGAGCAAGTTTGAAGTTGTGAGTGAAAACGCATGAAGAACCTGAGCCGTAAAATTGCACTGTTGGAAATAATCTGGTGGTTTACTTGGACATGTCTTCAAGCATTCGCTTTAAATTTTGCGGGATTTAGCTGGAAGATTAGTATAACAGATGCGGTTATTTCCAATTTTATTTTGGGGTGGGAGGGATACTCAATTCTTTTGATGTTGAAGTTTTATCAGCCCGATAAATCTAAGATATACTATCTTTTATTATGGAGTGCCGCATTATCAGGGATATGTGTTTTGGCGATTGAGTTTACTTTGGGTTTAGTTTTTGAAAGTAATACATCTTATTTGGTATTTCTCGATAACACAGCATTGTTGCGATTTGGGTTTTCGTTTCTCATGCTGGCTTTTATAGCAGTATTGGGTTGGATATGGTTTTACTTGCAAACCCAACAGAAAGATGAGATTCGAAAGGCAGATGTAGATAAACTTTCAAAGGAAGCGGAATTGTATAGCCTTCGTCAGCAATTGCAACCTCACTTTTTATTCAATAGCTTAAATTCCATTAATGCGTTGATTATGGCAGAACCAACTAAGGCGCGCAATATGGTACATCAACTCTCAGATTTTTTTAGAGGTACGTTAGGTCGACAGGAATCTCATAAAGTGACACTCTCCGAAGAGCTGGAACAATTGAGGTTGTACCTGGAAATAGAAAAAGTTCGGTTTGGTCATCGTTTAAAAACCGAAGTGTTTATGGATGAAAAAACGATTGGTTATATGATTCCTTCATTGCTATTGCAACCTGTTGTTGAAAATGCTATTAAATTTGGGTTGTATGATGTCACTGGGGATGTTTTGATCAGTATTCATGCGGAGGATGTTGGTAATGACCTCCAAGTTTGTATTGAGAACCCGTACGACCCAGAAACTATTTCATCAAGTAAGGGAGTAGGATTTGGGTTAAGCTCCATCGAAAGGAGATTGTATTTGTTGTATGGGCGCAATGACTTGCTCGTAATAGAAAAAAAGAATTCAAAATTTAGAACATGCCTATTAATCCCTCAAGCATAATGAGCAAGGTTATAATTATTGATGACGAGCCGCTGGCAAGAAGTATTGTTAAGGAGTACTTGTCCCAATACTCGGATATGGAAGTTGTGCAGGAGTGTGGCGATGGATTTGAAGGAGTAAAGGCAATTACTTCACTGCAACCGGATCTGATTTTTCTAGATATTCAGATGCCGAAAATCAATGGATTTGAAATGTTGGAACTTGTTGATAATCCGCCTGGAGTTATTTTCACAACAGCCTTCGATGAGTTTGCTATGCAGGCGTTTGAGACCAATGCCGTAGACTATTTATTAAAACCTTTCAGTCAAGAACGTTTTGATAAAGCAATTGAGAAATGGAAGAGCCAGCACTCAAAGAATGCAACCATAAAGCCCTTGTTGGAGGATCAAGTTAAACAGCCTGAAGAGAGCAATAGGGTGGTAGTGAAAGTAGGTAATGCTATCAAGATTTTACCCATTCAGGAGATACTCTACATTGAAGCCTATGATGACTATGTAAAAATTCACACCAAAGACGGCTTTCATTTGAAGAAAAAAACAATGAATTTTTTTGAGAATGCCTTTGATACAAAGCAATTTGTTCGTGTGCACCGTTCTTACATTATCGCGCTGAGCCAGTTGACCAAGATAGAGATGAAAGAAAAAGACAGCCATGTTGCAAAAATGAAAGATGGTGTCGTTATCCCAATGAGCAAAGGCGGCTATTCCAAACTAAAGGAAGTGCTTGGGTTATAATTTCGGCTCGTTTATTGCAAAGTGTTGGTCGTATTGTTGAGATGTTAATTCCAATTCAATGAATGTAAAACCTTTCATGCTGATCCTACTGCTTGCCATGATTTCTTCATGTCGCAGCACAAATACACAGACCACTACTCAGCAGCCTTCTTTACATGAAGGCGAAGTGGAAATTATTGTCCCATGTTCTGGTCCTGAATTCTTCACAGATGGTGAAGTATTTAGAGCAAATTCCATCGGAGAAAGTATTGATCTATCTGTATCAAAGCGAAAGGCCATGACCAATGCCCGCTCTCAATTGGCAGCAAGTATTCAAACAACGGTAAAGACGGTCACTGATAATTATGTAAGATCAAGCGAGAATAACAATGACGAGAATATTGAGGAACGCTTTGAAAGTTTGAACAGAGAAGTGGTGAGTCAGGAGCTACGTGGTATTAGAAAGGTATGTGAGAGGTATTTTCATACGCCTGATGGCAAGTATAAAACCTATGTTGCTATCGAGCTTTCTGCACAGGAATTGGTGAGTGCTTATCATAGTCGGTTGCAGAATATGAAAGGAATAGCCGTTGATTATGATTATGAAAAGTTTAAACAAACATTTGAGGCAGAAATGCTCAAGAATAAGCAGAATTCAATCGATAATTGAGTCAAGCAGATAAATCTGTTTGACAATAAGAGACTTACCGATTTCAGGTTATATTTCTCCTTTTTTTTTGAACTATTAAGCATATAAGTATGTAGGTTTAGTTGAAATTATGATTTCAACAGGATAGGTATGTCTATGCCAATCTAGATTTTTGATTCAATGAGTGAGCTTACAAATATTCAAGAACCACCTACCGCTATATCGAAAGCATTGCTGAAGAAATTTATAGAGGTGCGTGCTTGTACTATGCATATCGTAAAGCCATTGCATGCTGAGGATTTTGTGGTGCAACCTGTTGTGGATGTTAGTCCTGCCAAATGGCATATGGCACATACCACCTGGTTTTTTGAAGAGTTCTTTTTAGCCAAGCTGTCTGATGGCTATACGCGTTTTCATCCGAGATATGCTTTTCTATTCAACAGTTATTATGAAAGTGTAGGAGAGCGCGTATTGCGTCCCAATCGAGGCAATATGTCTCGCCCCACAGTAGACGAGATTAAGGATTATCGCCAATACGTGGATGGTCATATGGAAAAGTTAATTCCAAAGTTGGGTGATGAGGCGCTTCAATTGTTGGAGTTAGGATTGAACCATGAACAACAACATCAGGAGTTGATGTTAACGGATATTAAGTATGTATTGGGACGCAACCCGCTGTTTCCTCCTTATGACGAGCAATTTGAAGAAACTGCGAATCGTAAAACAGAAAAAAAATTTGTTGCCATTGACGAGGGAGTGTATGAAATAGGTTTTGAGGGAGAGGGATTTCATTTTGATAATGAGAGAGAAAGACATAAGGTATATATCCATCAGTTTGAGATCAGTAAGGCACTTGTGAACAATTCCGAGTACCTGGAGTTCATCGCGGCTGGTGGATATCAAAATCCAAAATATTGGCACAGCGATGCGTGGACCTGGATTAATGAAAATAAAATTACACAACCACTTCACTGGCATCTTATAGATAATAAGTGGTATCGGTATGCATTGTCAGGGGTGCAAGTACTTGATGGTGAAGAGCCTGTAACGCATGTTAGTTTTTATGAGGCGGCAGCTTTTGCGGAATGGTCAGGAATGAGGTTGCCTACCGAATTTGAGTGGGAGGTGGCAAGCGATCATTTTACTTGGGGACAGAGATGGGAGCACACCAATAGTGCCTATTTGCCTTATCCGGGTTTTTTAAAACCTGAAGGAGCTATAGGTGAATACAATGGTAAGTTCATGGTCAATCAAATGGTGTTGCGTGGCAGTTCGGTTGCTACTCCGGTAGGTCATGAAAGAAAGACTTATAGAAATTTTTTTCATCCTCATCTTCAATGGCAATTTTCAGGAATAAGACTTTGTAAGAAATGATTCAAACGAAAACATACAATAAGGAAGCCTTCAAAGCGATTGCAGCTGGCCTGGAACAGGAGCCAAAGCGATTGCCAAGCTGGCTCTTCTATGATGAAATTGGTGACAAAATATTTCAGGCCATCATGCGTATGCCTGCTTACTATCTTACGGCAAGTGAATTTGATATTTTCAGAACTCAGAAGGATAGAATTTTAAACCATATTATAACTGATAGCGGTTCGTTTAAGTTGGTGGAGCTGGGTGCTGGTGACGGAACGAAGACGGAGATTTTGCTGGATCATTTTTTGAAAAAGGAAGTCTCATTTACGTATGTGCCAGTTGATGTATCCGAAGCAGTACTTACGCAATTGGTAAAAAGATTAAGCAAGTCTTTGCCCCATTTGAGAATTCATCCTGAGTGCAAGCTCTACAATGAGGCATTAGAAATTATGAAGAATGACACCAGCGAAAAGAAGCTGATATTATTCCTCGGTGCCAACATTGGTAACTTTAGTAAGGATGAAGCCATTTCTTTCATAAAGAAACTAGCTGTGAACATGAATGTGCCTGACCGGTTGTTAATCGGTTTTGATTTGAAGAAGGATCCTCGACTAATTCAGACGGCTTACGATGATCCTGATGGGATTACCCGCGAATTTAATCTTAATCTACTAGGTAGAATCAACAGAGAGTTTGGTGGCCAGTTCGATTTGGAATCATTTTCACATTATCCATTTTATGATCCCGAGACTGGAATTACCAAAAGCTTTTTGGTGAGTAAAAAGGAGCAAGATGTATGGGTAGATACAATGGACAAAAGCATTCATTTCGAGGAAGCTGAAATAATCCATACAGAGGTATCGCAGAAGTATGACTTAAAAATGATCAATTTACTGGCAGCGCAAGCTGGATTGGAGATTGTCGATGTGATCTACGATCAGAAAAGATATTTCGCAGATGTTGTTTTGAAATTGAAGGACTAGACCAGCTTGTTGTACGTCTTTTCTATTTCATCTTTATAGTTTCTCTCCAGTACTGTCCTCACCGGTTTTAAGGTGTGGGTGATTTCACCTTCTTCAGCAGACCATTCCTTTGGACATAATACGAAACCCTTAATTTGTTTGAAGTTGGGTAACTCAACGTTGAGTCCATCTATTTCAGATTTAAAATTATTGATCACCTTAATATTGTGAATCATGAATTCTGGGGAAGTCCAATGAATCCCTTCACTTTCACACCATGTTTTCAATATTTCAAATTGAGGGACAATGAGTGCAACTACAAATGGTTTCTGAAATCCCAAGATTAGGCAATGTTGTATAAATGGTGATTGGCCAAGATGGTTCTGAAGTGGGAGTGGAGCAATGTATTTCCCTGAAGAGGTTTTAAATATTTCCTTTTTGCGATCGGTAATCTGCAAGAATCGCTGGTGTACTATTTTTCCAATGTCACCCGTCTTGAACCAGCCATCAGGTGTGAATGCTTCTTTGGTAAGGTTAGGCTTTTTAAAATAGCCTTGTGTGACATTTGGGCCTTTTACCCATATTTCACCTTCATCTTCTTCTATCGTATCAATTTTTATTTCAACACCAGAAATTACCAACCCCACTGTACCAAATTTATTAAGGCCAGGATCAAATCTATTAATACTTATCAGTGGTGATGTCTCGGTAAGTCCATAACCTTCGGCTACCTGAATACCTGCGGCAGACAATAAACGCCCAATCTCTGGTCGTAGCGTTGCAGCACCTACTACCATGTACTTAATTCTTCCTCCTAACATTCTGCGCCAGTGATGTAGGACAAAAAGCCTGGCAAAAAAAAGTTTTATGGCGTAGTTAAATCCAATCTTTTCGCGCTCTTTATATCTCCTGCCTACATTAATCGCCCATCGGATTGTTTTGCGCTTGATGGTATTCTTTGATAACAGTTGTTGCTGTAAATAGTCATACATCTTCTCCAATACTCTTGGCACAGATGTGCAGAATATAGGCCGTACCGATTTAAAGTCATGAGTAAAACTTTCACGAGAAGTGCTAAAGTATATGGAAACCCCAAAAGCGATATAGGCATAGTTGGTTGTGCGTTCCAGAATATGACTAAACGGTAAAAAACTTAATACGGCATCGTTGGGTTCAAGTGGAATAAATGTAAGCGCTGATTTTATATTGCAAACGATGTTGTGATGAGTAAGAATGACGCCTTTTGCTTCTCCAGAACTACCTGATGTATACATGATGCATGCCGTGTCAGTAGGTGCTATTGTACTTTTGATCTGTTCCAGTTCGACCAATCTTTCTGACGAGGGTTTATAATCCAATGCTTGAAAAGAGTGGGGAGTGTTGCTTTCAATTTGAAATACCGCGGGGTTTGATTGTGCTAGTGATGACACACTTTGATGCTGCTTTAGATTGTGATCAGTTGTTATGCACAACCTCGCTTCTGTTTCTTGAAGTATAGTTTTTATTTCTCCATCGTGCTGATAGGGGTGAATGGGTATCACCACCATTCCAATTTGTTGGCAGGCAAAGTCAATGATCATCCATTCTGGCCTGCCGATGTAGGGAACAAGTAGTATTGTATCACCTTTTTTGTAGCCATTGTCCAATAGCCAACATGAAGCATCATCAACACTGGATTGAAAATCTTCAATAGAAATGGATTGCCATTTGTTGTTGGCGAAATGATTGAATGCGCTCGGGTTCGGATATTTCTTTTGTTGATACTCAATGAGGTCAAATAACCGTGTGAAATCACTACCTTTTTTTGTGTGTACCTCCATACTATTCTTTTACGGGTTTTAGATAAAGAACATCGTAGAGGATTTCAAAAAACTCAGGAAAGTCGGGAAGGTTGTTGTGTTTTCCGTCTTGAATTGGATGCAGTTTTATTTTTTCAGGATACAGTGCTTTGAGTTTTTCACTTTGCTTGAATGTGATTAGTTTATCTTTTGTTCCGTGGATGATATGAATAGGGAAATTTCCTTCTTGAAGGTACTGGTCTGTTCGCATGTCATATTTAAGCAACCATTTTAATGGTGTGAAGAACAGGTACCTGTTTACATTATAATAAAAACTGTAATAAGGGGAGTCC
>JBATLM010000202.1:0-3230 GCA_049289315.1 Cyclobacteriaceae bacterium | reverse complement strand
TTCCTGGCCAAGGAAAACAAACCCGCTCAACAAAGCAGTTCCTCCTGGTGTGGTTACAGATACATCGCCTGAGCTTCCGCTAGCTACTACTGCTGTTATACTTGTAGGTGAGTCCACTGTAAATGAGGCAGCAGGTGTGCCACCAAAGCTAACAGCGGTGGTGCCTGTGAAGTTTGTACCTGTGATTGTAATGGAGGTACCCGTTGTTCCACTTGTAGGATTGAAAGAAGAGATAGTAGGGCCAGTAATAGTACCAGTTATAGGAAATGTAAAAATGGGATCCGTATCATCGTCACTGGTTATAGTTACCGTCTCCGTAAAGGTGCCTGGCGTTGCTCCACTTAATGTAATTTCAAATAAATGCTCATCATAAATTCCGTCCACCTGGCCAGTAATGGCAAATGATGTTGGTATTGTAAAGCTAAAAGCAGTGCCACTGATGGATATATTTGAAATAAATAAATCTGGGTAAGTCTCATCCGTAATCGCAAATTGTTTTACGATGTCACTACCGAAAGGTGATGATCCGAAATCAATTGGGGTTACTTGTCCGTTAGGTATTTCAGGATCGTTATGATCAATGCCCTCCACTACTAAAATATCAGGGCCTTCAATAAAGCCACTTACAAAGAAATCAAAAACAGCCTCGCTGGTGTCATCATTTTCAATGGTGAGTATTTCTGAAAAAGTTCCGCCCACTAAACCACTTAACTGTAGTTGTACAACTTCGCTGCCGTCAACAGGAATAGTCAAAGCGGTGAGGGATAGTACCGAGAAGGCAGTACCAGAAAAAGAAATATTTGAAATATTGAGATCTGTTGAGCCGAGATTGGTAATGGTAATCTCTTGCAGAATGTCTGTGCCTCGATATTCGAATCCAAAATCAAAAAATGAAACGCCATCTAGAATTTCGTTACCCGTGATGGTTGGACCTTCAAATACTTTTATCTCAGGTTCAGGTCCTGCTGTTGCTTCTCCTGTGACATCGAATAAAAATGGGCCAGTGATGTCAGGGCTGCTGATGGTAACTGTTTCTGCATATGTAGCCACACCCGAACCGTCAAGGGCCACCGAGAATGTTTCAGTGCCGCCTGCTGGAATACTAGCAAAGACCAGGGAAGTCGCAAAGCCAGGGCCGGGACTTGTAACCTGTACATTGGTTATGGCAATAGATTGGTTGTTAAGGATTGTGAAATCTCTGCTTTTTGTGGTGCTGGTGGAGCCATAGTCGATTGCCTGAGCTTGTGCATTGAAAATTTCGGGAGCTGTAGTATCGGGTCCGTCAAACAAAGTGATGCACTTTGAACCACCGTCATCAAAGGTCCAACCGAATGCAATTAAAGCGGAGTGTGCACTTTCTCCGGCACAGTAATAAACGTTCTGAGCGCCAAAATTACTGATAGATGGATTAAGGCCTCCTATTTGAGCCTCCAAGCCAATTAAAAGTTTATCGTAGTTATCCACCGAAAGACCTGAGTTGTTTAAGAAGTTACGTAGGTCATTTCCCGATAAATTGGAAAAATCCCACCCCCCAAGATCCTGATCAAAGGAGCTGGCATTTAGAAACATTTGCCGCATGTCAGATACCCCACTTACATCCCATCCGCCTACCCGACCCAAATCCTGATTAAAGGCAGTGGCATCTTCAAACAAGCCACTCATGTCATTGACATTGGCCACGTTCCAGCCAGAGATATCCTGGTTAAATGATGAGGCGCCCGAAAACATATCCTCCATGTCACTCACATTATTGACCACCCATCCGCTGATATCCTGATTGAACGCACTGGCTCCGTTGAACATGCCGCGCATGTTAGTAACCCCACTTACAATCCAGTTCCCGATATCCTGATTAAAAAATTGTGTACCACCAAACATGACCACCATATTGGTCACCATTGACGTGTTCCATGCGTCACCACCAAAATTTCCTAACCCTGGTTTATAACTGATGTCTTGATTAAAATCAGTAGTCCCATTGAACATTCCACCCATGTTCGTCACATTACTCACATTCCAATTGCCAATATCCTGATTGAAGCCACTCACTGAGAACATTTGATTCATATTCGTCACGTTGTTCACGTTCCAATTGCCAATAGGCTGATTGAAAGAGGAGGCGCCCCCAAACATGGAACTCATGTCTTGTACATTGGAGGTATTCCATGCATCACCTCCTGTGTTAGCACCTCCGGAAACGAACTTGATATCCTGATTAAAGTCACGGGCAAAACTGAACATGTCATTCATATTGGTGACATTGCTCACATCCCAGGTACTTATAGGTTGATTAAATGTTGTTGCATCCCTGAACAACTCAGACATGTCAATTACATTACTGACATCCCAATGATTGATATCATCATTAAACGACTCAGCATAGTAAAACATCCTGTTCATATCTGTGACATTAGACAAATCCGGGGCATCTACTGCGTTGATCCGCAAGAATTCACAACCGGAAAAGGCACTCCTCATGGAGGTCCAGGCAACATCTCCCCATTGTTCTACTGTCAGTATTTTTTTGCTGTCCTTATCAGGCAGAAAGCTGCCGGCATTGAAATAGATTCTTGGAAAAGCTCCTGTTATTGAAACGGTATAGGTTCCGGCAGTGGCATAAGTATGTGTGATGTCTCCAGTCACGTCCGTATCGGTCATGCCATCACCCCAGTTCACATTATAGAGGTATCCTGTGCCTGTTGTTGGGATGGTTATTTGATCATCGTTTGAACTACCGGAATTATCCGTTTTCCAGGTGGTAACGAAAGGAGTGAAGACAGTGTTTTCGTATAGTTTACTCACGATGTCACCGGGTATGGTTTCACCCGCCACAAACAAGTCGAGGTCACCATCTCCATCAAAGTCTAACCAATCTCCCACACTCTGGAAAGTGACACCCTCCAAGCTGGCATTGATATTGGTAAACACACCTGCATCATTTCTGAAGATGGCAGATGTGATGTTGTCTCCAGGTGAATAATCCTGTCCTGTTAGCAATAAATCCAAATCCCCATCGCCATCATAATCGCCCCACTGAATTGATCCTTCTTCAATATCATCGGGAAGGCCCGCATTGATATCCGTAAATACCCCTGCGTTATTTTGATAGATAAAGGCGCCATCTGCACCAGCACTTTTTCCTCCCAATATGGCAATGTCCAAATCCCCATCGTTGTCATAATCTCCCCAGTCTGCGCCACTAAACCCAAACCCCGGGAGTACGTTACCAC
>JBATLM010000201.1:0-21678 GCA_049289315.1 Cyclobacteriaceae bacterium | reverse complement strand
GGATTTAAAAGTAAAAGGGGGGATTGTGGATGGAAAGAATGAAGGGTTGTGGAATTACTACTTTGAGAATGGAAAATTGGAAAGGGAGTGTCAATTTGAAAAAGGGAAGGGAGTTTATAATGGTTATTATCAAAGTGGCACCTTGCAAACAAAGGGAGTTATTGAGGATGATCTAAGGGTGGGTACCTGGGAACTTTATGCTGAGGATGGTTCCTTGACGGGCTATTATAAACCATTTTATGAGGATAATAATTTAGCAAGTGAGATTAACTCTTTGTTGAACAAACCAACTACTCCGGTAGTTACTGTATCCAAAAATGCTAAAAAGGGATTTTATTATTTCACAGAGCGTTTTCCAGAATATCGCGGAGTGATCATTCAGGGTAACCCGTTTGCTGCTTTTATAGGGACATTCCCGGTGGCGGTTGAATTCTATAATCAGGAGCGACTTGGTCACGAATTTGAGTTTGAAGGTATAAGAGATCCTTTTTTTGTTGCCGATGGTGAAGTGCCTAATAACATAATCTTTCATAGAGGCTACTCCATTGCAGCGAAGCAAAAGTTTTACAATCCCATGAAAACCGGTATGTGGTATTTTGCGCACGAGGTTAGGTTTAGCAACGTGGGGCATTTTACGAATATGACTTTTTCGCAACAGCAGCTCACACAGATAACGGCAAGTGCTTCTGAACAAAGAGCGGAATACGGAATTTTGCTTGGCACCCGATTAATGCAAAAGAATGATGGTGATGGTTTCACTATTGATGCTTTTGTAGGATATGGTGTTGGATATCGTAGCTACGATGTCGAACCCTTATTTGAAAATGTGTTTTCAGCGCTTAATAATAAAAAATTCTCCCAAACATTCAGGTTTGGTTTTAGCTTTGGATATTCATTCTCTTTCGATGGAAGGAGATAATTAAAGGATAAATACCTTTCACAATTGATGAAGACTGTAGAATTGGTGCTCTCGCCAGAAGAGGCGTACAATGAAGAACTTTTTGCTTCTACTCTAAGAAGTAAGCTTGACTTGAGTCGATCAGACGAGGTAATCATTCAGCCTCTCAAGCGATCTATTGATGCTCGTGGAAGAAAAGTGGTCGTTCGGGTACTTGTTCAAATCACCACGAAAGATAAACTAGTACCGAAACTTTCTATTAAAGATGCCTATAAGGATGTGCACAATGCTCCATGTACTGTTATTGTTGGAGCGGGGCCAGCCGGCCTCTTTGCAGCGCTGCGTTTAATTGAATTGGGTATTAAGCCTATTGTGATAGAGCGTGGCAAAGATGTGAGAGCAAGACGCAGAGATTTGGCAGCGATCAACAAAGAACATACGGTTAACCCAGAATCCAATTATTGCTTTGGAGAGGGTGGAGCGGGTACCTATTCGGATGGTAAGCTTTACACTCGGTCAAAAAAAAGAGGGGATGTAAAAAGAATCCTTGAGATATTAGCAGCACACGGTGCAAAGGAGGATATCTTGTATGATGCCCACCCTCATATAGGAACCAATAATTTACCAGCAGTAGTTAGTAGCTTGAGGGAAAGTATCATTGAGGCTGGAGGTGAGATCCATTTCAATACCAAGTTGATTGATTTAGTTATTGAGGAAGGCAAAATTAAGGGCATCATTACGCAGTCTGGAGAACTGATAAATAGCAGTGCAGTAATTTTAGCTACGGGTCACTCTGCGCGCGATATTTATGAACTATTACATAAAAAGGATATACTGATTGAAGCCAAGCCTTTTGCACTTGGAGTAAGAGTAGAGCACAGCCAACTGTTAATTGATCAGATTCAATATCATTGTACGGTCCGCGATCCGTATTTACCAGCCTCTTCCTATGCATTGGTGCACCAATCGAAAGTCAACGGTGTTGAGCATGGCGTTTTTTCTTTCTGTATGTGCCCGGGAGGCTTTATAGTGCCATCAGCCACCGCACCAGGCGAGGTAGTGGTGAATGGAATGAGCCCGTCTCGGAGGGATTCAAAATTTGCCAACTCAGGGATAGTGATGGCTGTAGATGCACAAAGATTTAAAGCCTTTGAAAAACAGGGCCCCTTGGCGGGAATGTATTTTCAAAAAGAAATTGAGCAAAGAGCATGTGCAGTGGCCGGCAATACGCAGAAAGCTCCGGCACAGCGATTAATAGATTTTGTAGATGGAAAATTTTCTTCACAGTTATTGGATACTTCCTATCAGCCTGGATTAACTTCTGTTAATTTGGATGAAGTGCTTCCTGATTTTATAACAGAGGGATTAAGACAAGGCTTTAAAAGCTTTGGTAATAAAATGAAAGGCTACCTGACGAACGATGCACAAGTAGTTGGTGTTGAAAGCAGAACCTCATCGCCTGTTCGAATTCCCAGAGACAAAGCAACTTTGGAGCACCCCGCTCTAAGAGGACTTTTTCCCTCTGGTGAAGGGGCAGGTTATGCAGGGGGAATTGTTTCTGCCGCTATGGATGGAGAAAGGTGCGCAGAGGCTGCGGTAAAAATGTATTTTGACAAAGACGCCACATGAAAAAAACAGTAATAGTAGGAGCTACAACTAATCCAGGCCGGTACGCTTACATAGCAGCTTCCATGTTGAAAGATTACGGGCATCCCATTGTGCCTATTGGGATAAAAAAGGGAGAGGTCTTTGGTGAAAACATTCTGGATATCCGGCTAAAGCCAGAAATAGGCGATGTCGATACTGTGACGCTTTACATTGGTCCTCAACATCAGGAAGAATGGTATGACTATATCATCAGCCTAAAACCTAAGAGAATTATCTTTAATCCAGGTACGGAAAATCAAGTTTTCGAAATGAAGGCAGAGGAAGCTGGAATTGAAGCAGAAGAAGCATGTACGCTGGTGCTTCTTCGCACCAATCAATACTAGAAAGAAACTGATTTTGGTCATAGGCGGAAATCTACAATCCTTGTAGATTGAAATAAACCAACCCATCAGCCCATGTTATCGGATGAAAAAATTATTCAAATCGAGGCCTTGCAAGTTAAGCCCGGCAGCCAATTAAAGCTTTCAAATCACAAAACTAAGTATGTTGGCAAAACGCTAAAGAAAAAGGATGCAGCAACTATGCTTGAAGTCGGACGCACACATTTAGCGGAGATTCAGGATAAACTTTACGCTCATAATGAGCATAGCGTGTTGATTATTTTTCAGGCGATGGATGCAGCGGGAAAGGATGGAGCGGTGAAACACATTATGTCTGGGTTCAATCCTCTTGGTGTAAAGGTATATAGTTTTAAGGCACCCAATTCACATGAGCTGGATCATGATTATTTCTGGAGACATAGTTTGGCTTTGCCTGCACGAGGGGAAATAGCCATTCACAACAGATCTCACTACGAAAATGTATTGGTCACCAAAGTTCATCCCGAATATATTCTCAAGGAAAACATTCCTGGTGTTGATTCGCTTAAGGATGTTGATAAGGATTTTTGGGAAGCCCGTTATAAACAAATCAGAAGGTTTGAAAAAAACAGAACTCAAAACGGCACATTAATATTGAAGTTTTTTCTCAACGTTTCGAAAGCGGAACAAAAAGAACGGTTTCTCGAACGTATTAATGACCCAAGTAAGAACTGGAAGTTTTCTGGAGCTGATTTGAAGGAGAGGGGGTATTGGGATGATTATCAAAAAGCCTACGAGGATGCCATTACTGCAACTTCCACAAAATATGCTCCTTGGTATATTATCCCAGCAGATAATAAATGGTTTGCTAGATTAGCCATTGCATCGATTATTTATCGGGCGTTTGATAAATTGGATTTGCATTATCCAACAGTATCGGAGGCTCAAAAAGCAGACTTACAGAAGGCAAAAACTCAATTACTGGCAGAGGAGGGGGCTTCAAAAGAGAAAAAATCAAAACGTAAGACCGCAAAGGGAACTGCAAGGAAAAAGTAGAGTTGACTACAACCACTTTAGCTTGATGAGGGTCATTATTTGAAAAATATAGACTCTACATCAGTATGGTATTTGCTCAATTTATTGTGAATACCCCTTGTCGAAGCAGGGTAAGAGTGACATCAAAACCGAGCCAGAAAATGTCATTGATTATTCTTGTTTTTTTCGCGAAATGAGTCTTAAAAATTAACCATTTTTAAGACTAAAATTTTACTAGAATAAGTCCCTGAAAATACTGTTTACGACACCAAAAAAGCTTATTTTTGCCCTCTTATAAAAACCCAAAATGAGCGAAGAAAAAGCACTTAATAAAGGTAATTATTCCGGTAGTAATATTCAGGTTTTAGAAGGCCTGGAAGCAGTAAGAAAAAGACCCGCCATGTATATTGGTGATATTGGTGTGCGTGGGCTTCATCATTTAATTTGGGAAGTAGTTGACAACTCCATTGATGAAGCAATGGGAGGGCATTGTGACGATATTCATGTCACCATCAATGAAGATAATTCTGTAACCGTAGCAGATAACGGGCGTGGAATTCCAACAGATATTCAACCCAAGCTTAAGAAATCAGCACTAGAAGTAGTAATGACAGTATTACACGCAGGTGGAAAGTTTGACAAAGACACTTATAAAGTATCTGGAGGATTGCACGGTGTGGGTGTGTCTTGTGTGAACGCACTTTCTACTATGCTGAAGGTGACGGTTTATAGAGATGGAAAAATTTCTGAACAAGAGTATGAAAGAGGAGTTCCTAAATACACTGTCCGTGAAATTGGAGATACAGACAACAGAGGAACCACGGTTCATTTTAAGCCCGATAATACCATTTTTATTGTTTCGGAATACAATTATGAAACAGTAGCTACGCGGCTTAGAGAGCTTGCATTTCTTAATCCCTTTATTAAACTTACTTTAAAGGACTTAAGGGAGAAAGACGAAAAGGGGAACCATAGGACAGATGTATTTTATTCTGAAGGTGGGTTAAGGGAGTTCGTTGAATATGTGGACTCCACGCGGGAAAAATTAATTCCTAGCCCCATTTTTATTGAAAGTGAAAAAGGAGAGATACCTGTTCAGGTAGCTATGAGCTACAATACTTCATTCAGTGAGAATTTAGTATCCTATGTCAATAACATTAACACTCATGAGGGAGGAACACATGTGGCAGGGTTTCGCAGGGCATTGACAAGAACCCTTAAGAGTTATGCAGATAAATCAGGCTTGCTGGAAAGAGCAAAGGTGGAGATAAGTGGTGATGATTTTAGAGAAGGCTTAACTGCTATTATTTCTGTCAAAGTTCAGGAGCCTCAATTTGAGGGGCAGACCAAAACCAAATTGGGTAATTCAGAAGTCATGGGGGCTGTCGATCAGGCAGTGGGAGAAATGCTTCAAGTATATCTTGAGGAAAATCCCAAAGAAGCAAAGCAAATTGTAAACAAAGTTATTCTTGCGGCACAGGCTCGCTTGGCCGCCCGCAAGGCGCGTGAGATGGTGCAGCGCAAGAATGTACTATCAGGTACAGGTTTGCCGGGGAAACTATCAGACTGCTCCAGTACCGATCCTGCTATTTGTGAACTGTACTTGGTGGAGGGAGACTCTGCTGGTGGATCGGCAAAGCAAGGACGTGATCGTAATTTTCAGGCTATTCTTCCCCTTAGAGGTAAAATCCTCAATGTGGAGAAAGCGCAAGAGCACAAGATTTATGAGAATGAGGAGATCAAAAATATGATCACTGCATTGGGAGTATCTTTCGGGACAGAAGATGATGCAAAAGCATTGAACACTAAAAAGCTGCGATATCATAAAGTAATCATAATGACGGATGCTGATGTGGATGGTAGCCACATCCGTACCTTGATCCTGACTTTTTTCTTCAGGTATATGCGGGAATTGATTGAGCAAGGTTATGTATACATCGCATTACCACCGCTTTATTTGTTGAAAAGAGGTAAAGATGAGCGTTACTGCTGGAATGAGGAGGAACGCGAGGCTTTCGTGAAAGAAATGGCCAAAGATGGAAAAGAAGAAAATATACATGTGCAACGCTACAAAGGTTTGGGAGAGATGAACCCTGAACAATTATGGTCTACTACTATGGATCCAGACAGGAGGTCCCTTAAAATTGTGAATATAGAGTCTGCCGCTGAAGCTGACCATTTGTTTTCCATGTTGATGGGAGATGAAGTGGCACCTCGAAGGGATTTTATTGAGAAAAATGCGAAGTATGCGCGTGTGGATATATAATTTGGGATGAGCGTGACATTGAGCAATGGACAGAATGAGGTAGCGGAAAAAATTGCTCGTCAAATTTTTGAGAGTAATTACATCAGCCGTGATCTTAGTTGGTTGCAGTTTAATTACCGAGTGCTCGATCAGGCCAAGCATATCGATAGAAGTGTATTCGATCGCCTTAAATTTCTTTCGATAACAGCCAGTAACCTTGACGAATTCTGCTCCATCCGATTAGGGAGTCTTTATAACTACGTTGACTACGGTAAAGACAGAGTGGATTACAGCGGGCTGCGAGAAACCCCATTCCGCAGTTTATTGCTTTTGGAAACAAGGAAGTTCGTTGATGACCAGAACGATTATTACATTAAAAAATTAAAACCTCTATTTGAGAAGAATAATTTCCTGATAGCGGATTATGATTCATTGTCTGTTGAGGAGAGTGAGCGAGTTGATAAATATTTTGCGATTACTATTTATCCAATGCTCACCCCAATGGTTTTTGATAACTACCACACTTTTCCTGTATTAAAAAATCATCGACTGCATTTTGGTGTGGTAACAAAAATTAAAGGAGAATCAAACAACGATAAGCGAGTATCCTTTATACAGGTGCCAAGCAACATCTCAAGATATTATGAAATAGTAAGACCGGATGGAACGATCCTTTTCGTTCCTATAGAATCGATCATTCAGAAAAATATCCATGTTCTTTTTCGCAATGTTGAAATAAGGAGTGTTAATCTTTTCAGAATTAACAGAAATGGCGATTTTACACTGGAGGAAAGTGAGGATATTGAGTCTAATTTCCTTGAAGAACTTCGAAGGAAACTTCAGACAAGGAAATCTGGGCGAGTGGTGAGGTTGGATGTATTGGAAAATGCGGATCCGTGGATGCTAAGAGTACTTAAAATCCAATGGGATATTGATGACCAAAACATCATTACTATTCCCAAAGAAGGAATGATTGACTTCACAGGGTTAGTTCAGATATGTGGACATAAAGAATTCAAAGATCAAAGATCGAAAGGCGGGGAAGCGGTGCCACCGATTTCTTTTCCAGAGTTAGGAACTAGAGATTTATTTGATGTGCTTAAGGAACGGGATATTTTGTTGCAGCACCCTTATAACTCCATGGAACCCGTATTGGAGCTTCTGGAGAAAGCTGCGGAGGATCCTAAAGTACTTTCCATTAAAATCACCATCTACCGTGTGTCTAAAGAGTCACGCGTAACGGCTGCACTGCTTAGGGCCGCAGAGAATGGAAAGCACGTTTCTGTTTTGTTTGAGGTAAAGGCTCGATTTGATGAAGAGAATAACCTGATAGAAGCGAAACGATTACAAAAAGCAGGCTGTTTTGTGATTTATGGAATAAGTAGTTTAAAAACCCACACAAAGCTTTTGTTGATTGTAAGACAAGAGGAGGACGACAAGGTAGTGCGCTATGTTCACTTATCGAGTGGAAATTATAATGAGACTACTTCAAGGCTTTATACTGACATAGGACTTCTAAGTACGAATGAAGCCTATGCCAATGACGTATCGGAATTCTTCAATGTAATTACTGGGCATTCACAACCATCTACCTATCGCAATCTGATTACATCACCGAGAGATATGCGTATACAGTTATGCAACCTGGTGCAGCGCGAAGCGGAGAATGCAAAAAATGGAATTCCATCCGGCATTGTGCTAAAGCTTAATTCCTTGCAAGACAAGGAATTGATAGATGCATTGTATGCAGCATCTCAAGCCGGTGTGCCGATAAAATTAATCATTCGAGGTATTTGCTGTCTGCGACCTGGAAGAAAAGGTTTGAGTGAAAATATAGAGGTGATATCAATTGTTGGCGAGTACTTAGAGCACTCGAGAGTGTATTACTATCACAATGGAGGAGATCCTAAGGTATACATAGGTAGTGCAGATGCGATGGTTCGAAGCTTTGACCGAAGAATAGAATCACTATTCCTGTTAGAACAGGATATTTTAAAGAAACAGGTAATGAATATTGTGCGTTATAACCTAAAGGATAATGTGAATGCCTATACCATGAAGGAAGATGGGAGTTATGCCGTCAAAGATTTGAGTGGCCATCCTCCTTTTAATGTTCATAAGGATTTTTACAATGTGACTAAAGAGATCATCGAGGAAGTTAAACTATTTTGAAAAGTTTAATTTTTTCTGTTTATGACTTCTCTCCAATAAATACAAAAGCATCCCATCTTTAAGGCCTACATCAGGTACAATGATACTTTTTGAGCCTGCCCATTCCATTACTTTGATATAAATACCACTTGCGGGGATAATTACATCGGCTCGGTCTGGGTTCATTTGTAGTTCATAGATACGCTGATCCATGGTAAGCAATTCTATGCGATCCCGAACTTCTTTAACGGTCTTTAAACTGATAGTTTTACCAGGCTTTTTACCAGCCAATTCAAATATTTTACTGATGTTACCTCCGGTTCCTACTGAGATGAGCCGTCCGTAAGATTTTTTTACATTCGCCTTGATCCACTTTTCCATATCGGTCCACATCACAGGCAGGTCAGTGTTTTCCAGTACGCGCACTGATCCTACCTTGAAAGAGCGCGTCTTTATTTTCTTTCCGTGTACGTAGAGGTTGAGTTCGGTGCTGCCGCCACCTACATCGATATGCAAATAGGTATGATCTGTGAGATAAGAGGCAATAGCCCTGTTGATCAAGTCAGCTTCTTCTTTTCCTGATATCAATTTGATGGTAAGCCCCAATTCATTGAGTACTTTTTCGGCTAATTCTTTGCCATTTTCAGACTCTCGCATGGCTGATGTGGCGCAAAACATATAGTCGTCAGCTTCATAGAGTTCAATCATGGTTTTGTAAGCGCTCATGAGCTTCATGAACTTCTTGATACTTTCTTTACTGATCTTTCCGGTGGAGAAAACATCATGGCCTAGCCGAAGAGGAAATCGGATGTATTCTAGCTTCTTGAAAAGTATTTTCGGTCCCCGATCCAGTACCGTTGATATTTGAAAACGGATGGCATTAGACCCTATGTCGATGGCTGCGAGCTTCAAATGTGTAAAATAGTGTGATCATTCATTTCAATAAACAAAATAAGCATTTTGATACTTCATTATTATCAACTAATTGCATTTCTTTGCAATGCTTATTCAGAAAGACGGAGGGACTGGGCCCATAGATGTCTTAGCAACTTGTTCTGAGGGTAACTCCATAGGATGTTGTGCTAATTCCCATTCGAAAATTAAAATTTTCGGAGAAGATGAGCGGCCAATCATATAAAGGCTCTTTCTGGATGTAAGTAGGATTAAACACCAGAAGAGTGACAATTCAAGAAATATTAAAGAAGCGAATTATGGTATTGGATGGCGCCATGGGCACTATGATCCAACGCCATTCATTAGAAGAAGAGGATTTCAGAGGAGATCGATTTAAGGATCATCAATACCCACTGAAAGGGAACAACGACTTACTCTCTCTTACGCAACCCGAAATCATTAAAGATATTCACAGGCAATATTTTGAAGCGGGTGCGGATATCGTGGAGACCAACACTTTCAGTGGTACTTCTGTCGCTCAAGCAGATTACCATCTAGAGGATATTGTTTATGATTTAAACTTTGAATCTGCAAGGATTGCCAAGGAAGTGGCAGTGGAGGTCACCCAACTAAATCCGGATAAACCCAGGTTTGTTGCAGGCGCACTAGGTCCCACAAACAAAACAGCCTCTCTTTCTCCAGACGTAAATAATCCAGGGTATAGGGCCATCACTTTTGACGAGCTAAAAGAAGCCTATAAAGAGCAGGCGAGGGGCTTAATAGATGGTGGTGCTGACTTACTATTGGTGGAAACGATTTTTGACACACTTAATGCAAAGATTGCACTCTACGCTATTCAAGAGCTTTTCGAGGAGATAGGAAAAGAAATTCCTATCATGGTATCAGGAACGATTACAGATGCCAGCGGCAGAACACTCTCTGGACAAACTACTGAAGCATTTCTGATTTCTGTTTCTCACGTCCCAATTTTAAGCATAGGGCTTAATTGCGCACTGGGAGCATCACAACTGAGACCTTATTTGCAAACATTAAATGAAAAGGCACCCTTCTTTGTAAGTGCGTATCCTAATGCGGGTCTTCCCAATGAGTTCGGAGAATACGATCAAGGACCTGAAGAAATGGGGGCTCAAATTGAGGAGTTTTTAAAAGAAGGCCTTGTCAATGTAATTGGTGGATGCTGCGGCACAACACCCGATCATATTAAAGTGATTGCGGAGTTAGTAAAAAAATATTCACCGAGAGAAATCCTTGTAAACGCATGATATTACAACTAAGTGGACTGGAGGCTGTAACAATAACTCCAGAATCAAACTTCACCAACATTGGCGAACGTACTAACGTGACGGGATCGGCAAGGTTCCTTAGGTTGATCAAAGAAGGAAACTTTGAGCAGGCTTTGGATGTGGCTTTGGATCAGGTGCGTGGTGGTGCGCAGGTGATTGATGTGAATATGGATGAGGGGATGCTGGACAGTAAAGATGCCATGGTCACTTTTTTGAACCTCATGGCCGCTGAGCCGGAAATTGCAAGAATTCCGGTGATGATAGATTCTTCCAAGTGGGAGGTAATCGAAGCTGGTCTGAAATGTTTGCAGGGAAAAGGAATTGTGAACTCCATCAGCATGAAGGAGGGAGAAAAAGAGTTTATACGTCAGGCAAAATTGGTAAGAAGGTATGGTGCCGCCACTGTGGTAATGGCCTTTGATGAAGATGGACAGGCAGATACCTACGAAAGGAGAATTGCTATTTGTGAACGCGCCTATCGCATCTTAGTAGATCAGATAAAATTTCCTCCCTCTGATATTATTTTCGATCCTAATATTTTTCCGGTAGCAACGGGAATTGATGAGCATAGAAACTATGCTGTTGATTATTTCAAGGCTACGAAATGGATAAAGGAAAATTTACCTGGTGCACACGTTTCAGGAGGGGTAAGTAACGTTTCCTTTAGTTTTCGTGGAAATCAATTAGTAAGGGAAGCGATGCACTCGGCATTTCTCTATCATGCTATTCAAAATGGTATGGATATGGGAATTGTCAATCCTACTATGCTGGAAGTGTACGATGAGATTCCGAAGGATCTACTGGAGCGTGTCGAGGATGTATTGCTGAACAGGAGGGAGAATGCTACCGAGCGACTATTGGATTTTGCTGAAACGGTGAAAGGATCTGCAAAGAAAAAGGAGGTAGATGATAGCTGGAGGCAAGGCACTATTCAGGAAAGAATATCCCACTCTTTGGTTAAAGGAATTGTTGAGTTTATCGAACTCGATACTGAGGAGGCGCGTCAGATGTATGACAAGCCTTTGGAAGTAATAGAAGGACCATTGATGACTGGGATGAACGTGGTGGGTGACCTTTTCGGGGCGGGTAAAATGTTTTTACCTCAGGTGGTAAAGAGTGCACGCGTGATGAAAAAAGCTGTGGCTTACTTGACACCCTACTTAGAAGAGGAGAAACGCAGAAGTGGAAATACCGGACAGCAGGCTGCCAAAGTATTGCTGGCTACAGTGAAAGGTGATGTTCATGATATAGGTAAAAATATTGTGGGGGTGGTGTTGGCATGCAACAATTACGAAGTGATTGATTTGGGAGTGATGGTGCCTTCTGAAAAGATTTTGGAGGCTGCCAAGAGAGAGAACGTAGATGTGATTGGGCTTAGCGGCCTGATTACTCCTTCATTGGATGAAATGGTGCATGTGGCGAAAGAAATGAAGCGCGAAAAGATGGATTTACCTTTGTTAATTGGTGGGGCCACTACCTCACGAATTCACACAGCCGTAAAAATTGATCCGATGTATGATGGTATTGTTTCCTACGTATTAGATGCTTCAAGGAGTGTGCCGGTTGTAAGTGAGCTGATCAATAAAACCACAAGGGAGGGCTTTAAAGAAAGGGTTAAGAAAGAATACATTGATTTAAGGGCTGATCACGAAAAGAGGCAAGAGGTAAAAAACTATATTCCTCTGGTTGAAGCCAGGAAGAATAAAGTGAAATTAAATTGGGAGGAGGCTAAAATAGCTACGCCTTCATTTTTAGGTGCGAAGCAGCTCGTTAGTTACCCATTAAAAGAAATAAGAAAGTATATCGATTGGACTCCATTTTTTCAAACCTGGATGTTGGCAGGTAGGTATCCGGGCATATTGGAAGACAGTGTGGTGGGTGTTGAAGCGAAAAAGTTATTTGATGATGCGCAACGGATGTTGGATGAGATAATTCAAAATAACTCATTACAAGCCAATGGGGTGATAGCGTTCCACCCTGCAGTTTCTACGGAAGATGACAACGTGATTCTGTATACAGACGAGAATAGAGATCAGGAGTTAAATAGGTTTCATTTCTTGCGTCAGCAAAACAAGAAAGCAGCCAACCTTCCCAATTTTAGCCTTTCCGATTTCATTGCCCCAGTAGAATCTGGTAAAAAGGATTATATCGGAATGTTTGCTGTAACTGGAGGAATTGGTTTGGAAAGCTTAGTAGAGAAATATAAAGCAGACCATGATGATTATTCTGAGATCATGGCCAAAGCGATTGCAGACAGGCTTGCAGAAGCCTTTGCGGAGTTACTGCATGAAAAGGTGAGGAAGGAGTATTGGGGCTACGCAGCAACAGAGTCGCTTTCTGATGAAGAGCTGATAAAGGAGAAGTATTTGGGCATAAGACCAGCGCCAGGTTATCCAGCCTGTCCAGAGCATACGGAGAAGGGTACGCTTTTTCAGTTGTTGGATGCAGAGAAAATAGGAATGAAATTAACAGAATCTTTTGCCATGTACCCGGCAGCGGCTGTTAGTGGATTTTACTTTTCGCATCCCGATTCTAAGTATTTTGGATTAGGTAAGATCAGTAAGGATCAGATTGTAGATTATGCAAAACGTAAGAACATGACAGTGGAGGAAACAGAAAGGTGGTTGTCATCTCATTTGGCATACTAAACTTTCTCACAAAGGGCGCAAAGTATATACACGCAAAGATTGCGAAGTATGGATGAGAATGAGTTGTCAAAGGAAATTATAGGTTTAGCAATTGAGGTGCATAGGTCTCTTGGGCCTGGGCTTTTGGAAAGCGCATATAAAGAATGTTTGAATTACAAATTGATTCAAGCTGGACTTTATGTAGAAAAAGAAAAACCAATGCCATTGGTTTTTGAGGATGTGAAGTTGGACTGTGGTTACAGAATGGATTTGCTTGTAGAGAATAAACTAGTAATAGAAATAAAAAGTGTTGAATCATTGACAGATGTTCATCTTGCTCAGACCCTTACTTATTTAAAACTTGGAAAGTTCAAATTGGGTCTATTGATTAATTTTAATGTTGTCATGTTGAAACACGGTATTAAAAGAGTAATTAACGGAGTGTTGTAAAGTATTTAACCACAAAGGTCACGAAGTAAACTTCACAAAGGACTCAAAGTTAAACTTATACTTTTTGTGAACTTTGAGTACAAACTCAGTGCACTTTGTGGTTAAAAAATTGATTGAAAAAATGAAAGTAACAGAACACTTAAAAAATGCTAACGGGAAAACACTGTTTAGCATTGAAATACTACCACCCTTAAAAGGTGAAAATATTCGCAAGTTATTTGATCACATGGATCCTATGATGGAGTTCAAACCTCCATTTGTGGATGTGACTTATCATCGTGAGGAGTATGTATATAAGAAAAAGGAGAACGGATTGCTGGAGAAGCAATCTACACGCAAGCGCCCCGGAACTGTAGGGATATGTGCGGCTATTCAAAACCACTATAAAGTAGATACTGTCCCGCATATTATTTGTGGAGGTTTTTCAAAGGAAGAAACTGAAAATGCATTGATTGATTTACAGTTTTTGGGAATTGATAACGTATTGGTGTTGCAAGGTGATGCCATCAAAAACGAAGGCCGTTTTGTTCCTGAGTCAGATGGCCATCACTATGCTTCGGAATTGTTAGAGCAGGTGATCAAAATGAACAATGGGGTTTACCTGGATGAGGAGCTGCAAAACATGACCCCCACCCACTTTTGCGCGGGTGTGGCAGGTTATCCGGAAAAACATTTTTGGGCACCCAACCTTAAAACCGACCTTAAATACCTTAAAGCCAAGGTAGATATGGGGGCGGAGTATATCGTTACACAAATGTTTTTTGATAACAAGAAGTATTTTGATTTTGTAGAACAGTGTCGTGCTGCAGGAATCAATGTTCCTATTATCCCGGGACTAAAACCCATCACGACCAAAATGCAGACCAACGTGTTGCCCACCATATTTCATATTGACCTGCCAGAAACTTTAGCAGATGAAGTGGAGAAATGTAAGGACAACAAGGCTGTAAAAGAAGTGGGAGTAGAGTGGGCGATTAATCAGTCTAGGGAGTTGATTAAATATGGTGTTCCGACCTTACACTTCTATTCTATGGGCAAGTCTGACCCTATTTACCGAATAGCAAAGGAGCTTTTTTAGAATAAATTATTAGGCACAAAAAAAGGCTACCAGATTCATGGTAGCCTTTTTCATAGAAGTGATATTACTTAAGGTATTGGTAATGCTGTTCCGGCATAAAGACTTACATCTGTTAATGGAACAGTAGCACCGAACTTGGCATTGATGGCCGATATGAATGTGCGTGATAAGTATGCATATCCACGGCTGTTAGGATGCGCACCATCCTCAGAATAAAACCCTGTTGGAGGATTAATGTTAGGTGTAATGGTCACACCGTTTAACACTGCAGCACCAGCGCCTACAAAGCCAGTCATGGCGGCATCGATATCTGCCAAGGCCAATCTACTTGAGTTAGCTGTTACAGTAGCTGCAACTGTTGCATTGAAAGCTGCTCTAGCATCTTTGATGGCGGTAATTTCTGAAGGGATTAACGCATACTGATCAGTTAGGCCTTTAGCTACCCCCCAAACAGTGGCTGGGTTGCCAGGTGTTGCCTCAACTCCAAGAAGACCACCTGCTGAAAGTGGGAAAATATCAGCAGATGTTGCATGTCTTACACTAGGGAGGCCAAAGCCAGTTAAATTCGTTAGTGTTTCGTCTTCAATTAAAATACCGTTGGCTCCTTCCTTAAATGAGATAGTTCTTTTTGCAATCTCATCTGCAGATAATGCAAAGCCAGGATTAGATAGCCCCGCATTGTAGGCAGCATAGCCTGAATTTGCTGCGCTTGCCTTGGCTGCGTCTAATGCTATAGCATTCCAAGGGACAGATGTAAAGTGAGGCATCTTAAAAATATCCGGGAAATTACCTACGACTCCTTTAATGTTTGGATCTGTAAGCATTCCTCCAATTGCAAATCCATATTGGGCACTGAATGCTCCTGAAGTGGTAAGTGGTGCCTTTGCAGGATCTCCACCAAAAGCAGCGTGTAAAAAGAAATCATCTAACCCTAACCAGAACATAAAGAACGACCCGCCAGCAGCGGCTGCATCTCCAATAATGGTTGATGCGCCATTACCTGGGAAGGAAAGTCTTCCATAAAATGGGCTAAAGCGAGGGTCTACTCCTGCGCCAGCCCAGGCACCGGTTTGCGCAATGAGGGACTGACCCAAAACAATTGCTGGTATACCAAAATTGTTTAATGTAGTCTTTCCACCGGTGTAGATAAATGCTGCATTAGCAGAAGGATTTGGAAGCGCTTCAAGGTTTCCAACCGCATACGCCTGTGGCGTTGGTTTTGGTGAGGCTCCTTGTAAGAGCATTCTTCCTAATACAGGTTTAGTTGGGTCGCTAAGGATCGGCTGAGTGATGAATAAATTATATCCTAGTGTAGCATTGATACTTGGTTGCACAAATGCACCTCCTCCAACTCCAGAAGCAGCAAACTGCTTGGCCATTATAGCAGGCAACGAGTTATTCTGACCTTCCGTGAACAATGCGCCACCTTGTACGCCTGCAACAAAGGAATTACCAACTGCGATAAACTTAGAGAAGTTAGCTGAACCGGGTGTTCCTGTTATAGGATCAGGAGTTACCACTACCGGAGGTGTGGTGACGATCAATTCCTGCTCACAGGAAACTGTAATTAGCAGCCCCAGGGTGAGTATTGAAATGAATTTAAAATTTTTCATATCGTTAATTATTTAAGTCTGGATTAGTTAAAGAACTCATCAAACGTAATGGAGATGTAGTATTGCTGCCCTACGAATGGTGCACCAAGATTAGTTCTGTAGTCGCCACCACCAATGTTGGTTCCGCCAAGCTTGATAGTAGATTTAAGAGACGACACTTTGTAATTGATTTGTGCATCAATAACACCAAATTCAGGAACCATCCACTCTCCGTATGACGATTGCCATAAGAACTCATGTTGCCATCTGTAGTTTACGTTGAATCCAAGGTTCTTCACCACTTTTCTGTTACCCAATCCAAAACTCACTTTGTTTCTTGGTGTGTTAAATCCTGCTCTGAAATCAGGTGATTCATCGGCTTCAAAATAAGCCCAGCTCCAGTTTCCATTTACAGTAAAGTTTCTAGGTAGGCTGTAGGTCATCCCTAAGCCAACACCGTAAGACTTCACTTTTTCTACTGAGTTGTTATACAAAGAGAAAAGTGTTCCGGCTGGTAATGGATTACCCTGATGTGAGGTGCCTGTTTTTGCAGCCACTATCTGAGCGCCAATAAAGTCATTGTATTCTGTATAGTATCCATTAAGGTCAATAAGCACTTTGTTATTGAATACTCCTTTATAACCTAATTCATAAGCTGAAAGTCTTTCAGGTGCAACATAAGGAATGTCGGCTGTTACCAAGACTGCCGGATTGCCACCATTGGTAGCACCAGTAGTTGGGTCTAGGCTTCCACCAGAAGCCCTATATGCTGCATAAGAGGCATTGGTATACCCACCTCCGTTGTGAACGCCATATCTTGATGCGTTCGCTTCAGTGCTACCCAATAAGATACCACTGGAAGAAGGGAAATAAATAAACTGAGCCTGAGTATCCGGGTTTCTAAATCCAGTTTGGAATGATGCGCGGATGTTATGGTTTTTAGCGGCTTCATAGACGGCAGACAAACGTGGAGTGATACGTCCATCAAAGTTTTCGTTTTTATCATAACGAAGTGAACCAGCTAATTTTAGTTTTTCGGCTAGCGTTTTAGCAACCTGAACGTACATGCCATATTCGTTGATTGGAATACGTTCAAAGTTCACACCATCGCTAGGGCCTTCGTTGAAAATGGTTCCGCTGGAGAACAGGTTGTACTGTCTGAAGTTTCCGCCCACCTGTACCTCGGCAAAACTGATTTTGTCCGCAAAATTATAATTGAACTCCCCATGGTATAACCTTGAATCATCCAAGAAAGAAGCACCAGGAGGGTTTCTTTGGAAGAATCTGGTTCTTACTGTGTTCATTAAGTCCTCAAATTCTTGGGAGCCATCTGCTGGCCTTAAGCGATCGGCATGAGCCCTGGCTGCCTGGTGGGCTGCTGATACGTTTCCGGCAGGTACTCCAGGTATATACCCTTGCAACGCCAATACATACCGTTGTGCATACTCAGGTGCCCATTGTGCAGCTGATGGTGAAATTCCTTCATTAGCGAAAGCACCCAATGCAGAAAGGTTGTAAGAATCACCTGCATCTGTAGCGGTAACATAGCCACGCACAAACCAGTTGTCTGCGTTCAGCTCCAGCTTATGAAACTGCTGAGAGAAATCACGTAATACATATTTTTCAGTCCCTTGGTAGATGGAGCTTCCTCCTCCATAACGGAAGTTATAAAGAGCTTCCACCTTGTCGTTGATTCTATAATGTAGTGCCACATCGCCTTTGATGCTTTTTACATCATCGCTTTCCAGCATATCTTCTTCTCTGAAACCAGTTCTTCGAAGGTCAAGGGTTCCAAAGGTTCCTCCAATTGGAACTGGGATCACAGCTTCGTCACCATATGTATTTAGCCCGTCAAAATTAGGATTGCCGCTTAAGTCTACTGCCGAAGATGGCTGAGTTCTGCTCGTTTTATAGTCATTACTTGTCCAGTCTGTAGCTTGTAACAAAGAGAAGTTAACCTTGAAGGCAAACTTATTGTTAAAAGCTTTTGCGTAACGCAGACTGTACTGAGTCAATGGGTTAGATTCGCCAGCATCCGAGTTAGTCATTCCAGCTTTAAGCTGTGCGCTCAAGCCCTGGTATTCAAATGGGCTTTTACTTTTCATAATCAAAATTCCGTTGAATGCGTTTGGACCGTAAAGCGCAGAAGCTGCTCCGGGCACCAATTCAACACTTTCCACATCCAATTCACCAATACCTACTATGTTACCAGTAGGGAAGTTAAGAAGAGGTGCTTGTGTATCCATACCATCGACCAACTGAACAAATCGTGTGTTAGCGATAGTGGCAAAACCTCTTGTATTCACTGCGGTAAAGTTCATACTTCCTGAGTTGACCTGAACGCCCTTCACGTTGGCCAAAGCATCGTAAAAGTCAGGGGTGGCTGCTTGCTTGATAGCCGTGATATCCATTTTTTCAATTGTTACGGGAGATTGAAGAATACTTTCTTCAACACGTGAAGCGGAGACAACCACCTCTTGTCCGAGCATGAATTGCTCTTCCATAACGATTTCAAGTCCGGTAGTGTTGGCATCCGTAATTTGAATTTCCTGAGTTGCAAATCCGATAAAGGAAATGCTAAGGGTGAAAGGAGGGCTTTGCGATAAGTCAAGTTTGAATTGACCATTCAAGTCTGATATTGTCCCCACGACCAGCCCTTTAACAACAATATTTACGCCCGCCAGGGATTCATTGGTACTGCCATCTGTGATTGTTCCTGAAACAGTGCTTTGAGCATAGGCCCCAAGGGAGCACCCCAGTACAATAAAAAACGACAGCGCGAATTTCTTGTAGATTTTATACATAAGAAAAAGATTAAGTTTCAGTTAAATCTACAAGATTTTACCAAATCCTAACAGTCGTTTACGAGGTTTTTTGCCAGTGGCATCCGGGTTTTAGTTGCGATGAGGCAACTAAAGTGGATCAACATACTTGGAGAGAAACGAGCCAGTCTTACCCCTTGTTCTCTTTCTTTAGGTGCTTCACCAGTTTTTCGCAAAGATTATTGATCTCATTGGAGATATATTCATCACCTGTAGAGGTTAGTGCACTCTGTGCAAGCCCCCCCAGGCAATCAATGTAAAAGCGCTTCATTTCGTCTACAGGCATATCTTTCGTCCATAAATCGATGCGCAGTGTGTTTTTTTGTTGGTGATCCCACAAGGATAGGCTTATTGATTTTGTTTCTGAAAGCTCATCAGGTTTGTCGGAGGCATCCCAGGTGATGCGCTCGGGTGTATTCTTTTCGTCTAGCTCTACCTTAAAATTTATAGTGGATTGCTTCATGATTGAGTTTTCAAGTGCTGATGATAAAAATCGATGTAAAATTTCATTGAGTCGGGGTTTCTGAGTGCTCCTTTGTTCACCACCTGCTCAGGGTTGCGCCCCATAAATATTTTCTTGATTGGAGCTTCAGTCTTCTTTCCGCTGATGGTATACGGAATATCGTTGGTTTCAAAGATTTCATCTGGGATGTGCCTCGGGCTGTAGGCATCCTTGATGGCCTTATTTATCCTTTTCTTTAGGTCATCCGTAAGCACAGTGTTCTCAGCGAGCATTACAAACAAGGGCATGTAAAACTCACCCTTGTCGCGCTCTACGCAAATGATCACGCTGTCTTTTATTTCTTTGATCTGATCTACCGCCCTATAAATTTCGCTGGTGCCAATTCTCACACCACCACGGTTTAAAGTGGCATCAGATCGTCCGTAGATGATTACGCCATTGTTTTCTGTTATCTCAATCCAGTCGCCATGTCGCCATTTGCTGGGAAACATTTCAAAATAGCTTTCCTTGTAGCGTTCAAAGTTGTCGTCATTCCACAGGAACACAGGCATGGAGGGCATAGGTTTGGTAATTACCATTTCACCTACTTCCTGCGTTACTTCATTGCCATCATCATCGTAGGCATAGAGGGAGCAACCTAGTGTACGGCATTGTATTTCTCCTTGGTGGACTGGTAATAAAGTATTACCGCCTACAAAACCACTGCATACATCTGTGCCACCGCTCATACTGGTAAGCCACACGTCTGATTTTATATGATCATAAACATAAGCAAATCCTTCAGGTGGCAGGGTGCTTCCTGTAGAGCCGATCCCTCTGAGGTGTTGTAAGTCAAAGGAATTGCCTGGCGTAATATTGGCCTTCATATTGGCCAACAAAAAACCAGCGCTTGTTCCGAAGTGATTCACTTTGGTTTCTGCTGCAAACTTCCACAGTACATTAAGGTCAGGATACCCAGGGCTTCCATCATAAAGCACCATAATGCCTTCGCACAGCAGGCTGGCCTGTATATGGTTCCACATCATCCAGCCTGTGGTGGTATACCAGAAACAACTTTCTCCAGGTTGAAGGTCTTTATGAAAAGTGAGGTACTTCAACTGTTCTAATAAAATTCCACCGTGAGAATGTGTTATGGCTTTTGGTAATCCTGTAGTTCCACTTGAATACAATACCCAAATAGGGTGGTTGAATTCTACACGAGTAAAATTTAATGCAGCCGATCGGTTGGTCATTACAGTAGACCACAAGACATGGTCTTTCTTTAGGGTGGAGGACTTCGAAATAAGCACCACTTTTTCGATAGAAGGAATCGCATTAACTACAGCTTCAATTACTTCTGTCTTATCAAAATCTTTTCCGCCATAAGAATATTTGTCCATGGCTACCAATACCTTTGGCTCAATCTGAGCAAACCGGTCTATTACCGATTGTGTACCAAAATCAGGAGAGCAGCTTGACCAAATGGCGCCAATGCTGTTGCTTCCCAAAAATGCTACCGTAGCCTCAGGCACACACGGCAGATAGGCAACAACACAATCGCCTTCTTTGATGCCCGCTGAAACGAGAAAACTCTGGAAGGCAGCAGTATCTTTTTTCAATTCATCCCAGCTGATATTTTGGATAGGAGTTTTTTCACTGGCGTGAATAATGGCGGTTTCGTCCTTTTTAAAATTTCTGAAAATATGTTCTGCGTAGTTTATACGGCTGCCTTCAAACCATTTGATACCAGGCATTTCGTCTCCAGACCGAACGGATTTGTATTCTCCTTCCGAAATGATGTTGAAATAATTCCAGAGGCTTTTCCAGAAATCATCAATGTGATCTACTGACCATTTCCAAAGTTCATCGTAATCTTTGAAGTGCAATTGAAGGTTTTCAGCCAGCCAGGTTCTGTACCGGGTCAGGTTGGCATTCTTGATAGTTTCAGCTGTGGGTTTCCAAAGTACTTTGTTCATAACCATTTTCCTTCACGAAGTGCATCCAAAGCAGACAACTTGTCTGCGACCAATTGTTTTTTCAACGCCTCAAGATCATCAAAATGAGCATCTTTTCGAATGGGCGCCATTAAGTTAATGGTGATATTCTCACCGTATATGTCTTTATTGAAATCAAAAATATTTACTTCTATCGATCGTTGTGTGCCACCTACTGT
>JBATLM010000200.1:0-2606 GCA_049289315.1 Cyclobacteriaceae bacterium | reverse complement strand
CTTCTTCATGGCCTTTTTAGGAGCAATTTTTTTCACCACCTTTTTAGGTGCGGTTTTTTTTGCTGCCGTTACCTTTTTCACCTTTTTAGGCGCAGCTTTCTTGGCTACAGCTTTTTTCGCACTTTTCTTCGGCTTAGCGACTTTCTTGGCTTTAGTCACCTTTTTAGCCTTTACAGCCTTTTTTTTCACTGCTTTCTTTGCCTTCACCACTTTCTTTGTTTTAACAGTTTTCTTAGCCTTTTTAGGTGCTTTCTTTACTTTTTTAGCCTTTTTTACTGATTTAGCCATAGTTACTCTCGTTTTATGGTACTCGAAAAAGATGCGCAAAAATAACCGCTCGCCATCTAAACAAAAAATGTATTCGGATTAATTCCAAATCGTTGGAAATCATCACCCTCAGAAGTGTTTGAAGAAAACTAAGGATTTTTAAATAGGGACTCCGAAAACCTATCTGGCAGCGATAATAACCCTCTTTCGGAAGGTTTGAACGCTCCCCAGGGGGTTAAAAACTTCAAACCAGACCACATAATAGCCTGCCCTAGCTTTGCTACCATCTTCATTATCGCCATCCCACCGGAATGAGCCTGTGTAACTGAGCACCTCATTGTTAGCTAAAGTCTTAATCAACCTGCCCAGGTGGTCGAGGATTTTTACGTTGGCGACAAATCCTGACTGATCGAACTGAAAATTGATTTGAGAAAAATCTGAACCTCCTAAAGAGGGAGCGAAAATGGGTGGATTGACTTCAATTTCACCTACATCTACTGTTTGTTCAGCTCTGGAGTTGGAATTGATATAACCTGGCGTAGCAAAGCCTGTACTTGAATTTGCTGAAGTCCAGTTTTCTCGAGGGTTGGCCTTTGAACTAAATGAAATGCGTTCTAATGAGACGCCCTCTTCTTCTTTTATAAACCCTGAATGAAAATCTTTGTCATAGCGCAAATAGTCAATCATAGAATCATTATTGTCAATGATAACGACAGACCCCTCGTCATCTGGGAAGGAGGGGAGGGAAGTGGCGAGGAATTTCTCTTCTTTGCCCTGAGGATAGTTGCTTTTTAAAGTGACGGGATCTGAAGTGAACACGAGGTAGTCTGATGGCGCCATGATTCGATCAGAAGCAGATAGTGTTTTGGTGTTTTCGATTAACTCTCCATTAACGTTTCCGATTTTCAAATCTTTAAGGTTGATGTATTTGTCAGAGTTATTATATAGTTCGACAAAGTCAACACCGTTTGGTTTTGGGTTGAAAAGTATTTCATTGATAAACAGATCCCCAGCTTCAGGATCTTCGGTGAGGGCGAAAGTCGAAGCATTGAAATCGGAACTAATGTTATTGCCGCTGCAGTCGAAAAGATTTTCAATTGTAATTGTATAAAGTTGCTTTGGCCCAATTGAAGGAGCTAATTCAAGCACAATAGATCTGAGAGATTTAGATTCAAAATAAAAATTAGTGACTTCGATGTTAGGAGAAACAGAAAAGACTGTATTTTTTGAAATTGGTTCTTCTAGTTTTTCATTAAAGGTAAGAAGAAGCTGATCGATTGAGCTTACAAGCACACTTGTAAGCTTTGGCCCAGTAAGATCAGGCTTATTGGTGTTAATAGAATTTACACCACCAGGTGTACCGCCATTTTCATTTTCTGAGGCTGTCCAATTTTCTTCTTCACCGCATGGGTTGTTTAGATCAATGAGTTCTAGTGACCAACCGCCTTCTTGCTTATCAATGTTTCTGTACCACGTCAGGTTATAATTTACTGAGTCGATAGTTTCTCCTGAAGTGGTTTTTAGGGAAACTGCATCATTTGAATTATTCAGTGTTGGAAAGTTCGATACACCAAGCACCGAACCGTTCATACCAAATTTCGAAACATTTGATGAGGACGTAATCACCCAATACTCATTGGGCAAAACTATTTTGTCGGGCAGTGTAGCAATAGAGCTACCATCACTTAGCTTCCACCCTGAAATGTTAATTGGATTGATACTTCTGTTATAAATTTCCACATACTCAGCATCTGGCAAATTGATTTGAGGGCTAGGATCTGCAAACACTTCAGTGAAAATGATATCCTTGGCCTTAGTGGGAACAGGTTGGAAATAGAGGAATGTGCTAGTTGTAGAAAGCGTATTGCCAGCTAAATCTCTTACATCAGTTAAAGTTAGTGAGTGTATTAATCCATTTTGAAATTGTTGACCGAATGATAGTTTAATGGATTGCGTATCTGGTTGAATTATAACTTCTGCAGGATTGGACATAACCGAACCTAGAGAATACAATAGTGGATTGGTTGAGCTTGTAGGATCAATAGGTTCGTTAAAATGAAGAAGTATTTCATGTGATGAAAGCACTTCAATGCTTAGCAACGAAGGAGGATCAACATCAGCATAGGGGTCTCCAGTTACATTAAAGTCATCAGAAAAGAACTTGTCTGATCGGGTAGAGGTATAGTTACAAACAACTCCAAAATGAACTGAAGCTTTGAAGGTATCGTCAAATCCAGTTCCCTCAGAGAGAAAAATTCCTGTGTTTCCGACATCTGAAAATAACTCCCAGTTACCCAGATTGTCTCGTGATACTTTCACGGAAACGCTAACGATAGACT
>JBATLM010000199.1:0-1847 GCA_049289315.1 Cyclobacteriaceae bacterium | reverse complement strand
AGTGTTACCAAAGGGACAGGTAAGCGAAGTAGCACTTACGTGTTCTCCATATCCTCAGCCGCACCGTCCCCGTATTGATTAAACCTAGCCCAGTTTGACGAATTGAAAACCCACGTTGAATTCGCTGATGAACAGGTTAATGTCGTATTCGAGCTTACGCAGCGAGATGGCGGAGAAATGGATGATTTCGAGGAGGACCTCGTAGGCCGCCTGTTTCACAACCACTCAATTGAAAAACGGCACTGCTCGATGCAAGCTGTGCTTGTGAACGAGCTTTGGTTGCAGCCTCTGGCCTGCTACAACGAGCAAAGCTCGTATAGTGCGAAACGCTTTTCAATTGACTGGCATAGATGATGGGGAGATGAGGTGCGAGCGGGACAAGCCGCCATAACCAGCGAACAAATCCAGCACTTTGTAAGTCATGCTGGGCTGCGGGCGGAGTTGTTGGTTTAGCTGTGAGTGTAGGACATGGTGGTATTTTGGAGAAAAAATAAGGAATTATGGCGAGAGAAATGCCCGCCGGGTTTGGCGGTTGCAAACCGCCTGATGTAGCAGTGTCGAGTTACGCTTCGCTAAACCCGACACAACTACTGCACTTTTATCGTTTTGAAAACATACTTGACACAACTGGAGGTTTCAGACACCTGGAGTTTGGAACCCGGAACTATCAGCGCCATTCTAAGTTTTGAAATAAGAAGAGCCGTCGCTATATTTATTGTTTTTTGCAACGCGTTACCCACACTACATTTCCATGCTTATCGATAGTCCTTACTCTTTCAATTTTACAATTAGTAGGGACTTCCGACAAATGTATTAGCCGGATGCTATTGATTGCAAAATCTTGATCTAACCCAAGACTGACCAATGACTGCTGAAAAGCATCCATAATCTCCTCCTTCCTTGTGCTTATTACTTTGAAATTTGAATCCATGAGTATTGATTTTATTTAATGACAAAAATTTCTGTTGAACCAGATGTCGTACTTGGACTGCCTATTGCTGTAGCGGTTATAATCAGCTTGCCTTTGAATAAAGTATCAGGAACTAAGGAATAGATAAAGCTACACTCCTCATTTTCATTAGATAGGTCATTTTTTACTCTGAACCTCCCGATAGGGGAGTTGCCATCATCAAATGCTGCAACCATTACTTTCTGGCCTTTAGAAACTTGGCCATTGTCACTTCGCAATTTGGTGACAATTTCAAGCTCTGTAAACGCCCCCGCATTAATTGCAAAGGTGGCGGGAATCACTTCAACACTGGAGGCATAATTTCTTTGGGTTTCGATTTCAATGTTTTTCTCAAAGTCCAGAATGGCTATCTTTATATATGCAGTTCCTACAGAGATGTCGCTTTTGAACTTTGCTAGTGCAATTCTTTTATTCTCTCCATTGATTTTCACCAATTTGGCACTTGCCTGATATTCTTTCTTGTCGGATTCAACGAAACTCCCTCTTGTCGTTGAAAACGTAACTTGCGACAAATTATCAGCAGCCTCTGTTGGCAATTCTACCTTTAGGATTACTGTGTCCCTTCCATTGGCAAAAACTGTTGTTTTGTATGGTTGGATTTTAAGGACATTATCTATGTTAACATTAATTGAGTCATAATCTTTGTCATTGTAGCAAGAGAAGAAAAATGACACTAACAAAACCTGTACAAAAAGATATGATTTCATGATGAAAGTTAATTTTTATTAGGCATTAGATCCAAAAATCCATTCAACATTTCTTTAATATCCAAATCAAGTGATTACGCTACTGTACACTTTAATGTAAGTGCCTGAAAAAGAAGGAATTAGGAAAGTCACAGTATCTTTGGATTGACTAAAAAACAATTCACTATGAC
>JBATLM010000198.1:0-10901 GCA_049289315.1 Cyclobacteriaceae bacterium | reverse complement strand
ATGTGAACGTGTCTATCGGAACAATTTTTTCTATTTATAGAAGAATTAGTAAAGTGGGTAGCCCCATTCAACAAGAAGATATTTTGCAAAAAGGTTCTGAGCAGGTAGCTGCCGGATATATTCTGTACGGGTCATCCACAATGATGGTATATACAACCGGGCATGGAGTGAATGGTTTTACGTTTGAACAATCTTTGGGTGAATTTTTCTTGTCGCACCCTGATATGCAGATGCCCGAAGATGGAAAAATTTACTCCATCAATGAAGGACAAGCTAACTCATTTTCTGAATCAGTGAAAAAATATGTGCAGGATTGCAAGGATAAGAAAATGACAGCCAGGTATATTGGTTCACTAGTAGCTGACTTTCACCGCAATCTTTTGAAAGGAGGTATTTACATCTATCCCTCTACAGCAAAAGACCCAGAAGGAAAGCTACGTTTGATGTATGAGTGCAATGCACTGGCTTTTATTTCGGAACAAGCCGGAGGTTTGGCTACTGATGGTAAGATGCGCATAATGGATATTCAACCTACAACCCTGCATCAGCGGATACCATTTTTTGTAGGATCAAAAAAAATGGTAGAGTTGGCCCAATCATTTTAGTCTTCTTTTTTCTTGGCTTTCTTCGCAGCCTTTTCTTTCTTTTCTTCAAAGATTTCGGGGGCATGCTTAAGTAGCACTGAATACCATTTCACTAATTTTTTGATATCAGACACATAGACTCTGTTTTCGTCATAATCGGGGAGTATTGACTTAAGAAATGCCTTTAGTTCAGTTCCTTCAGCATTGGCATCCAGTCCTATGTCATCACCAAAATCCTTATGTATTTTCTTCAATACCTCCTCAAGTGGAATAGTGCCTTCTTTAGTGTGGGTATAAATGGATATCTCATCAAGCAATGAAACTTTATGCGAGCCTGAGGCCATAATCTTGGTCTTGTTCTCATCCATAGATTCAAGAATGAGTCCAGCCTTGGCGGGTTTTAAAACTTTAAACAAACCTCCCTTTCCTGATACAGCTGCAATTTCACTTAACTTCATACCTATATTTTTTATAAAAAGTAAAATTAAGGATTTAGAGTTGACCTTTAATGGCTTTGTCTATAAAATCAAGTACATCTTCACGGCCTATTTTTTTTTCGGCTGAAGTAACAAACATTGGAGGAAGGTCTTCCCATGACTCCAATAATTTCTTTTTGTATTGCTTTTCGGATTTGGCCAGCTCAATACGGGAGAGTTTGTCCGCTTTGGTCATGATGATACAAAGAGGGAGTTGTTTCTCTCCTAACCAAGTGATGAATTCTATGTCTTTTTTTTGTGGTTCGTGTCTCGCATCCACAAGCACAAAAGTGCAGTATAAATTTTCTCGTTTGAGCAAATAAGTTTCGATCATCTTGCCCCAACCCTTGCGTTCGGTACGACTTACCCCGGCATATCCATAGCCTGGTAAATCCACTAAAAACCATTCTTTGTCTACCAGAAAATGGTTGATAGTTTGTGTTTTACCGGGTTTGCCTGATGTTTTAGCTAAGTCTTTGCGTTTGGTAAGCAGGTTGATTAGAGAAGACTTGCCCACGTTGGAACGGCCTATAAATGCAAACTCAGGCTTATCTGGGTTGGGGCATTTGTTTATGTCTGTGTTGCTAATTATAAATTCAGCAGCCTTAATATCCATTCTTAATCGTAAAGTCTTACTGTTGAAAGTGTGATAACAAAGGGGCAAGGTACCTTATCTGGCTGTTTTTAGGCTTTCTTTGTGGAAGATTTTATTAAATTGCTCCAATTGCAATGCCCATTTTTGTGTTAAATTCGTACAAAACCATTTTTTGAACATGCACAGTATCTATCGAATACTGATTTTTTTAACTGTATTCATTGCATTTATAAATCAGGCTGCTGCCCAAAGTCAGGATAAAGAGCAATCCGCGTTGTATATGGAACAGGCTCAATTGATGATGGAAGCTACCCAGGCCATGGATGATGCGTTGGACTTAATGGTAGTTGCTGCCAATTTTGACACAACTAATATTAAGGCCAATTATGAGGCCGGAAATATGCATCTACTCACCACTGGAAAAGCAAGGTCTACTAAATATTTTCTTAGGGTCTATCGTCAAAACCCCGATTTTAAGTTTGGTTTAGAATACTTGATAGGGAAGGGATATCAATATGGATTGGAATTCGATAAAGCCATTAAGTTTTTCAACTTGTATAAAGCGAGGCTTCAAGCTAACCCCAACTATTCAGGTGAGGATAGGGTTGAAATTGAGGATGTAGATCGTAAGATTTTTGAATGTAATAATGGGAAAGAGTTTGTGGCCAATCCAAGTAATTACTCCATCGTAAATCTCGGAAGAGAGATTAATTCTGAGTTTGATGACTACGCTCCAGTACTCAATGAAAATGAGGATGAGCTTGTCTTCACTTCACGCAGAAGAGATGGAAATATTAACGAAGATGTAGCGGATGATAACAAACCATACGAGGATATTTTTATCTCCACTAAAGCAGGAGAAAAATGGAGTAGAGCAGAGAATATTAGTAGCCAGGTGAATACTCCATTTAACGATTCAAATCTTGCACTCTCTGCAGATGGAAATACTTTATTTATTTACAAAGATGAAAATGCTGGCGATATTTACGTGAGTACCCGTCAGGAAGATGGCACCTGGACTTTACCAGAACCATTGCCTGGTGATGTAAACTCTAATTATAGAGAGACCTCCGTATCGCTTTCTTCGGATGGGAACTCCCTATACTTTGCAAGTGACCGCCTCGGTGGATTAGGAGGATCAGATATTTATGTAGCCACAAAGAATGGAGTAGGAGAGTGGAAGAAAATTAAGAACTTAGGTTCGGCCATTAATTCTGATCTGGATGAGGATAGTCCATTTATAGATTACGACAATACTACTTTATATTTCTCTTCGGAGGGCAGAAAGGGCATGGGGGGATTTGATATCTTCAAAAGCACGCTAGTGAATGATAAGAAAAATGAATGGTCGGAGGCTGTAAACCTTGGGTATCCCATGAATACGCCAGAAGACGATATCTTCTATGTAGGATCAAAAGATGGTGAGCGTGGATACTATTCTTCTATACGCGATGATGGAATGGGCTATTCAGATATTTATATAATAACCACCCCGAAGGGTACCCCTCCGGCAGATGACAAAGAATTGATGCCTTTACAATATGAGGTAAGTGTAAAAGATTACAATACAAAAGAACCTATTGAGGCAAAAGTGAAATTGCAGAGAGTAACTGATAATACTGTTTCTGGATTCCGAACAGAAGGACCAGGAAAATATATTTTTGCAGTGAAGTCACCGGAGATTGATGAGTACAATCTTTCTGTTGAAAGTGATGGGTATGCTTTTCAGAATTTCACTGTTGAAATAAGAGGAGCTTCTGAATTTGAGCGCAGTGCTTCGATAACTGTGCTGATGAAGAAATTAGAAGTGGGAACTGTTTCCATATTGCGCAATATCTATTTTGATTACGGTAAGGCTACCTTTCAAGATGGCTCTTACAGCGAACTGAATAAGTTAGAGAATATGCTTAAGCAGAACGAAAGAGTCAAAGTTGAAATAGCCGGCCATACCGATAATGTAAGTAGTGCAGATTTCAACATGAAATTGTCGCTTAAAAGGGCTAATGCAGTTAAGGACTTTTTGGTGTCAAAAGGTATTGATACACGGAGAGTAACAACTGCAGGTTATGGTGAAGAAAGACCTATTGCCAGTAATGATGATGAGAAAGATGGTAGAGAATTAAATAGGAGAGTAGAGTTCAAAGTACTCGATAATTAGATTCTTTTTGCCAACTTTGAAACTTCTTAAACCAACGATTGTTAAAATCGTTGGTTAATTTTTTTTATGACAGTAGTACCCTACAAAAAGGACACATCCGCAAAGAAAGACCAGGTAGCCAAGATGTTTGACAACATCAGTGGTAACTATGATTTTCTCAACCATTTTTTAAGCTTTGGAATCGATATTATATGGCGAAAAAAGGCCATTAAGCAATTGAGGGAAATAGCGCCAAAGCAAATATTGGATGTGGCAACGGGGACAGGTGATTTTGCCATCGAAGCGCTAAAACTAGACCCTGATAAAGTAATAGGAGTTGATATTTCTGAAGGTATGTTGGAGGTGGGTAGGGCTAAAATGAAGGATAGGAAGCTCGATGATAAAATTGAGCTACTGTATGGTGATTCAGAAAATCTTCCATTTGAAGAGAATAAATTTGATGCCATCATCGTTGCATTTGGGGTGCGTAACTTTGAAAACCTTGAAAACGGATTGGCAGAAATGCTGAGAGTGGTAAGGCCAGGAGGGAAGGTAATTGTTCTTGAGTTTTCTAAGCCCCGTAAATTTCCATTTAAACAGTTGTATAACTTTTATTTTAAGTTCGTTTTACCTAAAATCGGCCGTTGGGTCTCGAAAGACAGTTCGGCCTACACCTACTTGCCTGAATCGGTACAAGCCTTTCCTGATGGTGAGGGTTTTGTTAAGATTCTTAACCATTTGGGGTATAAAAATACATCATGCAAGCCACTCACCTTCGGCATAAGTTCGCTCTACACCGGAACAAAATAGTTCTGATGGGATTGCTATTGCTTTGCTCCAATGCATGGGGTCAAAGTTTTAAGTGGGCCAGGCAGCACAATCCAAATTATGATGAGCGAAAGATTAGTTATGGATTCATGATTGGTATTCATACCTCCGCTTATCAGGTAAAGTATTCAGATAAATTCGTTACCCAATCACTAGATACAGTTCACTCTGTTCTTACCCCATTTGCTCCGGGTTTTTCTTTGGGGTTTCTTGTTAATCTCCGACTCAATAGCGATTTGGATTTAAGGGTGATGCCAAAGGCAGGCTTTTATGATCATCAATTGGAATATAATTATACCGATGAGACGAGTCAGAGCCAACTGACGGAAACAACAATGTTTGAATTGCCAATATTGTTAAAATATAAGTCTATGCGAAGAGGGAATGTACGCATGTATATGGTGGGTGGAATTACACCCTCTATCGAAGCATCGGGTAAAAATGACATTCAGGCAACTACCGAAGTGTTAGATATCAAACAGACCAATCTTACCTTGGATGCTGGAATCGGTTTTGATTTTTACTTTCCCTTGTTCAAATTCTCCCAAGAAATTCGATTTTCAAGAGGTATATCCAATTTGCTCGGATCTGACCCCAGCTCGTTTAAGGAACCATTGAACCGGGTGAATACCAATACAATATCTGTATACTTTATTTTTCAATAAGATGTCTAAAAAAAGAATTGCATTAATAACAGGCGCTACATCTGGAATTGGTGAAGCTACCGCTTGGCTATTGGCCGAACATGATTTTAAATTAATCCTTTGTGGAAGAAGAAAAGATCGATTGGAAAACTTGAAAAAAGATTTGCAAGACAAAACAGAGGTAGCTGTTTTGTCATTTGATGTAAGGGATAAAAAAGAGGTGGCTACTGCAATTCAATCTTTAGGTGAAAACTGGAAACAGATCGACATACTTATCAATAACGCAGGAAACGCACATGGACTGTCTCCCATTCAATCTGGCAGCCTAAAGGATTGGGATGCCATGATTGATATCAATGTGAAAGGGTTACTTTATGTTTCGCATGAGGTGTTGCCTGTAATGGTTGAGAAGAACAGGGGCCACATTATTAATATAGGCTCCATTGCAGGTAAGGAAGCATATCCAAACGGAAATGTTTATTGTGCAAGTAAGTTTGCGGTAGATGCTATTACAAAGGGGATGCGCATCGACTTGAATGCTCATGGCATAAAGGTAACAGCAATTCATCCGGGTTTGGTCGAAACTGAATTTTCGTTGGTGCGGTTCAAAGGGGATGAGGAGCGAGCAAGCTCTGTGTACAAAGGTTATGAGCCCTTGAGACCTGAGGATATTGCCGATATGATATTATTTGCCTTAACACGACCTTCTCATGTTGTTATGGCTGATCTGGTTATCCTACCGGTTGCGCAAGCAAGTGCTACCATTGTGAAAAAGGAGCTATAGGTTAATAAGACTCAAGAGTACCTTGTTATCTATTTCGTGCTTTCCATGGAACGTTATTCTTTTAGGAATCAGGTCAATCTTTGAAGACAGCAATTCCATTTCCTTTATTCTTTCCGGTGTAATAAATGGGTCGTTGTCCCCATACACAGCAATTACTTTTTTGTCTTTTAAAATTTCCTTCCCGCTTTCAAAATTCATATCAGGTGGAAATATCCCTGCCCATAAAATAAATTTATCAAACTGTGGTTTGCCACTTAGTGCCCAGCGTGTAGCTGTAGCTCCCCCTTGCGAAAAACCAAAAATAGAAACTGGTGGCTTTTCTTTTTTGAGCTCTAGGTCATAGACACTTTGTAGATAGTTAATATAGTTGTAAATATCTGTTTCTCTGTTTTCTCTGGTCATCCAGGTGGCACCCACACGATTACTTCCACCAGCGACTCTGGTGGGTATATCCTCTAAGTAAAAACGAGAAAGCCCCTCGGGAGCAATTACATATATGCCTTCGTTTTTAAGTACTTCAAACTTCTTGATAAAGTATTGAGCCAATTGTCCATAGCCATGAATAACGAACCAAACTTGCTTGGTGTTTTTTGTTAACTCTCCAAGCGTATAATATCTTGCCTCGAAATTGAAATGTATTTTTTGCTCCTTCATGCTATTAAAAACAACAGCCGCCCCAAGTGATCAGAGCGGCTGCGAATATAATAATGGTAATGTTTTATCTTTTGAAACCCAATGCGCTACCACCGCAGTATGTGGCAGATCCGTCAAAGGTGTATTGAATGTAGTATATGCCTGTAGCATTGCAAGGATAAGCGATTGCAGAGATGAACTGATCATTTACTTTGCTGCTGGCTACTTTGTTGCGCTGAGAGTCGTATAAGCTTACCACAAGGCCATCAGGCCCGTTGCCACCTGCGCACAGGTTAATCATATATTGGGTGCCTTTGGTGAATACATAGGAGTACTCCACTTTATCTTTTGCTCCACCCTGACCGTCAATCTTATAACTTTTGAGGAAGTTAAAGCCACCAGTCAATTTGGGGATACAAGCGCTGCTTAAATTGTCAGCATCACATTGGCCAGCTAATCCAGCCGATCCCCAACTTGCTATGCAGATTAATAAAACTGAAAAAATTATCCTTTTCATATTCAATGCAATGTTAGCTAATGATTTTGTTCCTTATGGAATTAGTCTTGGACATGATGTTTCGGACGTCCTCATCTGTGATTTCTATTGTTGTAGTGCTGTTGTCCTTAATCACAGCTACACCATCCACCACTTCCATAGATGATTCCTTATAAGTATAAATAATGTTGATTTTATTAAAAGTAGCCTCTAATTCCTTCAGGTCTTTCAATAACGATGCCATGTTTTCATCGTTCTCATAGAAGGAAAATAGTAGTAAAATTTGCTCTAAAGTGATCTTTTGCTCACCAATCTTTTCTCTGAGTTCGGCATGATCCGGGTTGTTGGCAGCCACCTGACAAGTCACCTGCATGGCCTCTAGCCATCCTCCGGTAAGCAGCAAAACGCTCAGGTTTGATCTATTTTGTTGCTGTAGGTAATGGTTGATAGAGTTAAAATTCTGAGTGGTAATGAGCAGCAAGGAGTCAAGATTTTTGCTGTTTGCGGCCAGTCTCCCTATTGTCTCGATATCAAAAAATTGACCAATATTCAGTTGGTTGGCTAAGCTTTTGATGGAGGATAAATATTTGATTCCACTTTGGCTTTGACCATAGATATTGGTGTATCCCAGGTCGGTGCCATATATGCCCAGGTTGAGGGCCATTTTATAATTGCTATTATACTTTGGTAGATTATCCGGTGAGTTCAACAATCCTGCATTGTACTTGATGCCGGATTTTTTCAATAGAACAGAGATTTCCAGTGGACTAGGAATCTGGTCCAGAATGCTTCCAATCACCTCTGTATCAATAGATGACCCCTGATTTAACGTTGAATCCAAACTGTCTTCAAAAGCCTGTTCATCTGGTTTTTTCCCAGAACTGCAGGATATTAAGAACAAGGCTGCCAAGGCCACACTTAAAATTCTCATAACCGATCGTTTATCGTCACAAAGTAAAAAAATCAACTGTCACTTGCCAAAAATGCAGGATTTACTTTCGGTTTACAAATGTAACCTTCCCTGACACTCGAAGGAGTTTTCTTAGCAATCCAAAATAGAGCATAATATATAGAGCAAGGGTCATGAGCCATATAGCTACGCTATTAAAGGTGTAGGTGCTGAATTGAATGCCGAGAAAGCTCTTTTTTGGGAAAAAGAATCCAGTGCGATAATCCAATGGATGTGCAGGATTTGGGGTTTGGAAAATAGGGTCAATTAACTGGATGGGCCTGTTATTTTCGATGGACAGCCTTTCTTTGGTGTTTACGTTTTTTACTAGGTCAGCAAGGCTCTCGTTATAATAATTGTTCTTTTCCTCATTGAGGTTATATCCCTCCTTTTCGTAAAACGACATTTTCAAATCGGCTGTTTTTACCTGCTCGTTGTATACACTTTGATAATGCTTCCTGTAATTGCTTAAATACAACTCAAGTTGATTGCCAAATTCTTTGGAATAACCTTCAATTGTCAGCGCCATGTTAAGACTTTTGCCTTCAAGCCCTTCTGTAAAGGATTCTTTTGAGAGCCCATTTTTGAGGATGTTTAATGAAGCGCTAACTTTTCGTCTGATCGAATCATTTTCACTTTGATAATAGTTTAGACTGAACTGATTTTGCTTCTCCAATTCATCAGCAAGATACGCAGACTTGTAATCGGCAATGGAGGCTTCCTTTTCGTAGAGGTAGAAAGCTTTTTCATAATCATTATTAACAAATTGATGAACAGCTAATGCTTCATATGCCCAACGGGATGCCATCAGGTCAGCAACAAAAGGAACTTTTTCTTTATTGCTAATAACAGTGTGAAGTTTGTCGAAACTAAAGAGAACTCCGCTTAATATCATTTGCGGAATAAGCAAGAGTGGGATTAGTACATAGACAGTAACTGCAGAATTAAATGCTGAAGAAATATTTAACCCTAAGACATTGGCTAAGCATGATGTAGAGAAAAGGATAAACCAAAATGCTAGTGTCATCCCCTGTATCTCTAATATCAGGTTGCCCACCAGCACGAACATTAAAGTTTGGATGGCGGACAATAGAAACAGGATACCTAATTTAGAAACGAGGTAACTATTCCAACTTAAATTCAGAAATGATTCTCTTTTTAAAATCTTGCGATCCCTGATAATTTCTTCGGCACTCACTGTTAATCCCATAAACAGGGCAACGATGATACTCATCAGGAGATAGGCGGGAAGGTTCTCATTAAAACGAAATAGATAATCTCCGCCACCTGGTGCGCTTTTGTATTTGATAATAAATGAAAGTATGAGAGCAAGAAAAGGGGCTTCGAGAAGGTTGATAAGTAAGTACTGGCGGTTGCTTATTTTGGCTTTTAAATCCCGTGTGGCGAAAATTATTGTTTGCTTTATTTTACTCGGTATGTGAAGAGATTGTGGGGGGTCTTCTTTTTCGTTGGCGAGGGCCGAAATTTTAAACTTACTCTTAAACATATCATGCCATTGCATCGGGGTTACCTTTCTTTTGTTGGTAGGTTGTCCATATTCATCTACTACTTTGGCTTCAATAATGTTAAAGATTTGCTCTGGGTTTACGTTTCCACAAGTTTCACATTGACCTCGATTGCTAAGTGCTTGATGAGTTGCGCGTTTAAAGTAAGAAACGGCTTCTACTGGTGTGCCGTAATAAGTTGGGTACCCACCGGTATCCATGATGATCATCTTATCAAACATTTTAAAAATATCTGACGAAGGTTGGTGGATGATGACGAATACCAATTTTCCTTTTAGAGATAACTCTTTGAGAAGGTCAATTACATTTTCTGAATCTCTGGAGGATAACCCTGAAGTGGGTTCATCCAAAAATAGTATGGCGGGCTCTCGAATGAGCTCCAGAGCAATGTTGAGTCGCTTGCGCTGGCCCCCGCTTATTTTTTTATCCAGTACACTTCCTACTTTTAAATCTTTGCGGGTTTCGAGTCCCAGATTTTCAAGTACTTCTTGCACTCTGTCATTTATTTCTGATTCTGAAAAATGGGCAAAGCAGAGTTTGGCATTGTAGTAAAGGTTTTCAAAAACTGTTAGCTCTTCAATGAGCAAGTCATCTTGAGCGACATAACCCACCACGCCTTTTATTTTATCTGGCCTTGCGTGAATATTGTATCCGTTAATTAGAATTTCTCCCTTGGTCGGCTTTTCTAGGCCAGCAAGAACATTCAATAGTGTTGTTTTACCGGCTCCACTAGCACCCATTATTCCAATCAATCTGCCTGGACCTTCGGAAACTACAACATCCTTGAGCCCTATCGTTCCATTTGGAAACCGATATTCATCAATGGTTGCGTTAAAGGAGAGTTTGGTGGTTTCTAGCTCTTCATTGAAATCAGCAATGATATCACTGTAATAAAGAGCGTCACCTGATTGTATTTTAATCGTGCTCCCATGTGAGAAAAGGTAGATGCGGTTATGCTGCATCACAAACCCATTGAGATAGTGGGACTCGTTGCCGAGGTATTGAGTGAAATACAGATCAACACTTGGGACTTTCAGGAAGAAAAGATTTCCATCTATCGCGGTTTGAATATGCTTCTGTTTTTTTGCGGCCTTCTCTGGTTGGGCGTTTACCAAAAGAATGTCTGCGAAATCAAGCTCAGCCATATTCGTGGTGACCACAAAAGTTTCTATCAGCTTATATTCCGATGCACTTATGTTGAATACTGTGGAAACCGTGTTGATGATTTCCATTCGCTGTGGAGTAAACT
>JBATLM010000197.1:0-7232 GCA_049289315.1 Cyclobacteriaceae bacterium | reverse complement strand
ACACTTATCTCTTCAGTCAGGTTCATTACCAATCCCTGGTGTCGGGAAATTACTATGTCTGGAGTCCATTTTTGAGGTTTGGTTCCTAATAGTTCAAATTCCAGTGGCAAAAGACTTGGATTTTTTTCGGTTTCGCTGATGTATGCATTTACACCTTCTGTATAGGCCGTAATTATAGCTTCACCATTTTCATGGTAATGATTAAGTTCTTGTTTTAAATTTCCACGGAATCGAAATAGTCTTGCGCCAATGTCTCTGTTAATTTCCCTGGGCCCTAATAATTCAGCTACCGTTCCAGTTGCCTGCCTTCTCCAAACCTCAAATTGGAAAAGCCTGTCTTTAGCAGCACAATATCCCTGCGCAAAAAAAAGATCGTGTTCATTTTTCGCGTAGATGTGATTCACACCATAATTATCCCGGATAACTTCAACAGGCTCCCGTAATCCTGGAACATTGAGAGAGGTTTGTCCAAAACTTAGTAATGGAAGTAAAAAAAGTATTGTGATGATCGCTTTCTTCATGGCACTTGGTTTAAGACAAAAAGCTAACACTCTGAAGACGAAATTAAAAATGAAAAGTGATGATTGGCAACGATCAGGAATGCCCCTTCTCCTCATCCACTTCCAATTGGTCGAGGTGAGTCAGTTCCTTGGCTTTCCAGGCAGTAATGCCCACAGTGAATAGTGTCATTGCCCCACCGAAAACAACCGATGTCACTACTCCCATTAATTTGGCGGTCACACCAGATTCGAAAGCACCAATCTCGTTGGAAGATCCAATGAAAATGCTATTTACAGCAGACACCCGGCCTTTCATATTTTCCGGAGTTCGTGTATGAATCAAAGTACTTCTTATAATCATACTGATGCTATCGAACATGCCACTCAGCATTAGCATGCAAAGAGAAAAAATGAAACTAGTGGATAGCCCGAACCCAATCATGCTTGCGCCAAATCCAGCAACACAAATCAACATTACTTTTCCTGTGTTTCTTTGAATTGGATTGTGTGTGATATAAAGTGCCATCAGAACAGCTCCTAGTGCCGGGGCTGCACGTAACATACCCAACCCTTGTGGCCCAGCATCCAGGATTTCGGCAGCGAAAATGGGTAGTAATGCGACTGCACCACCAAACAAAACCGCAAACATATCAAGACTGATTGCACCAAAAATTATCTGAGTCTTTAAAACGAATTTCAGTCCTGATTTTATTTTTTGTCTTACTCCTTGTTCATCAGAAACTGGCGGTACTGGCCTTGAAGGGATGGCCATGTAAAAACAAATTGCAGCAATGGCAAGGACCACACCCAACCCATAAGAAGCACTAATGCCAATAAATGCATAAATAAAACCAGCCAGCATGGGTCCTACAATTGAAGCAATTAGCCAAAAGGTGGTGTTTAGCGAAATGGCATTGCCGTAGAGATGCCTTGGAATTAATTGAGGCATGAATGAAAAATTGGCAGGAGATAAAAAGCCACGAGCCAGGCCACTAAGAAAAATGATAAGATAAATTGGAAGCACACTATACTCCAATAAGAATGCTCCAGGCTCAAGTGTAAAGAAGAACAAAGCCAAAGAACAGAATAGTAGAAGTGAAACGGTGGTTATGATTATTTTTTTACGAGCTACTATATCTGCAATGTGGCCAGCATACAATGACACTGTTATGGCAGGAATTGCTTCACTGAGTCCTATCAATCCTAATGCAAGCGGGTCGTGTGTAATGTCATACAATTGCCACCCAACAATCGTGGCCTGAATTTGAATAGCCAGAGTAGCGCACTGACGCGCCATAATGAAAAAACGAAAATCCCTAATCTTTAATGCTGCGTAGGCTCCTATTTTTTCATTCATTACCTTTCAATAATCGCTCTATGGCATTCACTGCGATGGATCTTCGTTCTTCGCGCTCACCCTTGATTTCCATATAAGGTGTGTTTTGTAGTTCTAATTCTTCTTTATAAATTTTCCATAACGCTTCCCTTTCTTTAGGATGTTCACGCTGAGGGTCCTCCTGCCACGGTATATCTATATAGGTGAGCAGATGCAAATCGTAAGTTCTTTCCCTAATGAGTTGCAATATTTCTTCATTGCAGTGTCCATATTTAAAATTGCTCCATATCTTAATGACCAATAAATTGGTGTCGCATATCAACACTTGGTTGGCTTCTGTCATCGACTCGTCCTCCAACCGTATTTGTCCATGAGCTATTTTTACGAGATCACTTTCGACATATGGAGTATTTAAATTATCGAGGTAGGCTCTTGCATACTCTGCTACCCAACAAGTATTGAAATAAGTGGAGAGGTACTCAGACAATTCTGATTTACCTGTGCACTCAGGGCCAATAATGGCAATCTTTTTTACTTTTTGAAGATGGCTTTTTACCATGTTAAATTTGCTACGGGATATTTGGGCATCCGCTTTGACCGCAAGGATAAGACAATAGGCTGCTAATTATTGCAGAACCTCGAATTTGTCGCAATTAGGGCATTAGAAGGCCAACTTTCAATAAATCCGTTCATATATTTATCTTTCCTACAAAGTAGATAAAGTGAAGAGAAGAAAATTACTCAAGCAATTAGGTTTTGGCCTTTCCGGAGGTTTGTTATTGCCCCATTTATTGTCCTCATGCAGTAAGGATGATCCGGCACCGGAGGTACCATTTGATGGAGATGTGGTTGTGATAGGTGCAGGCGCTGCGGGGATGTATACAGCTGATATTCTAAAAGCCAAAGGGATCAAAGTGACCGTTTTGGAGGCTGGAAATCAGATTGGAGGGCGTGTGCGTTCACTTCGCAATCAAAAAGACCTTGTTAATCTATCTGTAGCTGACTTTCCAGTGGAGTTAGGAGCTGAGGTGATCTATGGCTCAGATTCGATCTGGGGAACCAACCTAAAGAACTTTGCTGTCAATACAATTGATATTGATGAGGTATCATCCGATAGATATATTGTAGACAACATCTCAAAGTTGGCTGATGATTGGAATATAGATGGCGACTTTGTTGACGCTCAAAATTTTGTAGCAAGCCTTCAGAATTTTTCAGGGTCAGGAGTTACCGTAGAACAGGCGGCTGCAGGTTTGTCAGGCAGAGTAAAGGCTCTTGTCAATTCGCAAATTGGAAACTTGTATGGATCCTCCAATAGTGCTATGGGTATGGCTGGGCTATCGGAGTCACTTCAGGCGAGAACACATGATGGGGCACGATTAGCATTGAGAACCAACCCCATGCAAGACTTTTTGATTTTTAGGTTTGATCAGGTAAGAGATTTGGTGCAGCTCAACACCAAGGTTACCTCCATTGATTCTACTGGGAGTAAGATTTTGATTACAGATGCTAGCGGTAATCAAATTGAAACCAATAAAGTTGTGGTCACCGTTCCTCTTTCGATTTTGAAGCAAAATGTAATATCATTTAGCCCTGGTTTACCCGGAGCAAAGACCTCCGCAATGAGCAGATTAGGAATGGATCATTCCATTCGTGTGGTGATTGATTTTAAGAAAAATTTCTGGGGTAACACAACCGGATTTTTATGGGGGGGTAAATCGATTCCAAATTGCTTTAGTGCAGGTGTAGGAAGAGGTGAATTTAACCAAACACTTTCCATTACAATCAATGGTCCCAAAGCAGTTGAACTTTCTGCACAAGGCTCAGATATGGTGAATACCATTTTAGCTGAGCTGGACACTATTTATGATGGTCAAGCAACAGCATTTGTAAGAAGAGATTTTGATACCAACCAGGTGCTTTCCGTTATTCAAGACTGGGGGAAAGATGAATTTATTCAGGGTGGGTATTCATATCCCATGGCTTCTGCCACGCTGGAAGACCGCGAAAATTTAGGATTGCCGATAGGGGATAAGATATTCTTTGCTGGTGAGGCCACCGATGTGAGTGGTAATGCGGGTACAATTAATGGTGCACTTGCTTCTGCTGAGCGAGCAGCGGAGGAAATTGTGAAGTCAATAACTGGTGAATAGCAGCCAGAGTAGACCTATATTTACTTAGGTAAATACTTCTCAGCAACAGATTTTAATTGATGGCCAGGAATAGCTCCAGATTGCCTCCAAACTATTTTTCCCTTTTGGAATAGAATGAAAGTGGGTACTCCTTGAATTTGATAGGCTGCTGCAGCCTTTTGATTTTTGTCAATATCTACTTTGATGACTTTAACTTTCTCGCCCATTTCTTTAGAGAAATTCTGAATGATTGGGGTCATCATTTTACACGGGCCGCACCACTCTGCAAAAAAGTCTACTAAAACAGGCTTCTCATCCTGTATCAATTCATTAAAAGTTTTCTTGTCTGCCATACTCAAATTAAGTGCTACAAAGTTCGGGAATGAATCCTTTAATATCCGTGACGAAAGTCACCTTCAAATAATTAAAGAATAATTTCTTCGATTAAAATCCAGCAGCCCATAGCGAGTGTAAACCATCCAAATCCTTTGCGGAGATGGGCGGCTTTGATTTTGGATGAAAGCCAATTGCCAATAAAAGTACCTGCAATAGCTAGGGCTGTAATGGAAAGTAAAAATTCCCACTGGATTTCCAGGTTGAAAAGATCACCCGTAAAACCGATAAGTGAATTGAAAGCGATAATAAACAAAGAAGTCCCTGCGGCCTCCTTCATGGGTAGCCCGGCCAAAAGCACTAGGGCAGGAATTATTAAAAACCCACCTCCTGCCCCTACCAATCCAGTAAGTAAACCTATTATTGCGCCAAGCAGCAGCACATAAATAATGCTAAACTCAGAAGGTTCTTTTACCCTTTTTTGCTTTCTCATCATTGAGAAGGAAGTGATAATCATGAGTACGGCAAAGAGCCCCAACAACAACACTCTTTTTGTAATGATGAGATTAGAGATGTTGATAATGATATCCGGCAGGGCGGGAACGATCCATTTCCGGGTAGCGAAAACAGCGAGCAGAGATGGAGCTCCAAATATTAACCCTGTTCTGAAATTAATTAGCCCTTTTTTTCCTTTCCACACCACACCCACAGAGCTGGTTGACCCAACAATAAAGAGAGAGTAAGCTGTTGCAATGACAGGATCGAGGTGAAAAAGATAAACTAAAATGGGGATGGCGAGAATAGAGCCACCACCACCCAACAGGCCTAAGATAAGACCAATAAAAACTGATGCTGTGTAACCAAAGATTAGCAAAGAAAGGTGAGGCTCAATGAGACCAGAAGAATGCTAGAATGCACGTTTACAATCGATCGAATTCAACAATGAAAGCATCAGGAAATTTTTTCTTGATATCAGCTAAAAACCCTCCGGCTTTTGCCCTTTTTGAAAACTGCCCCAAAATGATGCTGTAATACTTGATGCCATTAATCACCTTCACTTGAATGGTGACATCCCTTTTATATGAATTCTTGAGATTCTCAGATAACCTCATCAGGTTTACCAATTCCTGATAAGTTCCTATTTGCACTCCAAAGCCAGAAGGTTTCAAGCGGGAAATGGAAAGGTCGTAAAACTCTTTTTCCTCAATGGAAACGTTACCGATGGCTACAGGTTGCGTCTTGCCCTTGCCATCTCCTGCATCAATTACTTCCATTTTCACATCTGCAAGGCCAAGATTTATAAACCCAAGCTGCTCAGCAGCAGATTTTGAGAGATCTATGATTCGGCCATCAACATAAGGGCCACGGTCGTTAATTACTACTTCAACTGTTTGATTATTAGCCAAATTGGTTACCCGCACCTTGGTGCCAAAAGGAAGTGTTTTGTGCGCAGCCGTAAGTTTATTGTGTTTGTATTTCTCGCCACTGGCAGTAGTTCTCCCTTCAAACTTGTCGGCATAAAAGGAGGCCTTACCAGTTTGTGTTTGAGCAAATGATCCTAAAGAAAGGAGCAGTAAGAATGATGATATATAGAGTCTGATCATGTAGTTAGGGTTGAAGTCTTTTTCTGACTTAGCATCAGAATATTTCAATCTGCGTAAAGTTAATGAGATAAATTAGAGGGGAGCAATTGAGTTGTGCTCAAATTAGGCTAGCTTTGCTCGGCAAATAATGGATCGTAAATATTATTTGCTATGACCCCCCTAAACTCATCTAAATTTCTCTTTGAAGCGCTCACATATGATGATGTGCTGTTGGTACCTGCGTATTCTGATGTGCTTCCGCGAGAGACGGACATAAGTACTCACCTTACCGGCAAAATAAAGCTTAACATACCGATTATCTCAGCCGCGATGGACACCGTAACGGAAGTGGATTTGGCCATTGCCATGGCGCTGGAGGGTGGTTTAGGGTTTATTCATAAGAATATGTCTATTGAGGCTCAAGCTGCTCAGGTGCGCAAAGTAAAGCGTTCTCAGAGTGGTATGATCCTCGACCCCATTACTCTCCAGGTAAACTCTACTTTGAGGGACGCTGAAAATATCATGAAGGAATTCAAGATTGGAGGTATCCCAGTAGTAGACGGAAATGGAAAGCTTTTAGGCATAATCACCAATCGCGATCTGCGGTTTCAAAAGGATATGTCCAAGGCGGTAGAGCTGTTAATGACGAAAGAGAATCTGATCACAGCTCAGGACGGTATTACTCTTGAAAAGGCAGAGGTGATCTTGCAGAAGCATAAGATTGAAAAACTTCCCATCGTAAATAAAAAGGGCAAGCTCACAGGCTTGATTACTTTCAAGGACATTCAAAAGAAGAAAAATAAACCCAACGCTTGCCAGGACAGTTTTGGACGATTAAGAGTAGGTGCTGCAGTTGGAGTTACTCCAGATATTATTGATCGGATAACAGCATTGAAAGCAGCGGGGGTTGACGTTATTAGCATCGACACTGCTCATGGTCACCACAAGTTTGTAATCGACAACGCAAAGAAAGTGAAGAGGAAGTTTCCGGAGGTGGAATTGGTGGTGGGTAACGTGGCTACAGGAGCCGGAGCCAAAATGCTGGCGCAAGCCGGAGCGGATACGGTAAAAGTGGGAGTAGGGCCCGGAAGTATTTGTACAACCCGAATTGTAGCAGGTGTGGGGCTTCCACAGTTGTCGGCTGTATATGAAGCAGCCAAGGCATTGAAAGGCTCTGGTGTAAAGGTAATTGCCGATGGAGGAATTCGCTTTTCAGGTGATATGGTTAAAGCGATAGCTGCTGGGGCAGATAGCGTGATGGTAGGGTCAATGCTGGCAGGAACTGTTGAGGCACCTGGCGAAATGATCTTATATGAGGGACGAAAATTCAAATCCTATAGAGGAATGG
>JBATLM010000196.1:0-1778 GCA_049289315.1 Cyclobacteriaceae bacterium | reverse complement strand
CTGCTATTCTGTGCATTAACAAAAAAACCGAGTACTAAGAGAAGTGATATTGCGATATTTCGAAGTGCCATAACCAGAAGAATTATTGCATAAAATTAAACAAAAACATTCAACGACAGCAAATACTGTTCCAATGCTGGTGTTAAATTATGTGAATTCTTAGGAGTAGTGAGTAGTGAGAAGTGAGAAGTGAGTAAGGACTCAATGCCTAAATAACGTTGACCGTTTTTACTTAGTTAATAACATCATTTTAACTATTAATTCTAGAGCGATATTGATCCAGAAGGATTGTTGTCCTCGGCCCGGAGGGCTGACCCCTCCGGTAACCAAGGCATTAATTCCGTCGCTGACTTTTCACCGTCGGATTGTTGTCCAATACAAAGATACCCATTTTCAAAAGTTACAGGTGATTTTCTTTGCAACTCAATATGCGGTTTTTGCGTGTTGTAGAGTAAAACCGCCCGGTCAACTTCCCTGACAAGGCACTCAAAGGTCGCGATACTCCGGTGAATGAGGTAATTGTTTTTTATTACACCATTGAACCTTTCTGCTTTACCATTTTCCCAGGCAAATTTACACATGCTGTTTCTGATTCCCGATTTGAAGGTTAGAGACAGGAAATTTGTGTCGTAATATTGACCACCTCCATCAGAATGAAGAATAACGTTAGTAATGCTTAACTTATGATTCAGTCTGAGCTTGATAGCCATTGTCAGAGCAGGTAAAGTTGTGCATTCGGTCGTTAGTCGTTTTGATACCGAATAACCGATAATCCTCCTTGAGAAAGAGTCCATAATGAAAGTCAGATAATAAAACTTTCCTGCCACCTCAAAGTAAGTAATATCACTTTGCCATATCTTGTTTATTGACGTTAATTGCTTGTCTTTGATTAAGTTATCAAATCGGATCACTCCGCTACTGTCTGTTGTTCGCTTAAAGTTTTTGATTCGTTTACTCATTAACCCTTGCTGCGAACAAAAGGCTTCAAATGCATCCCGGCCAATATTTAATGGCCTTAGCATATAATACATATCCCTGACACACATTGTAGGATGATCCTCACGAACATCAGTAATTACAAGAAGCAATTGGGCATTTTCAATACGCCTGTAATTTAATCGCTCCATTTTTTGATGGAAAGATTGTTTGCTGATCCCCAGTGCATTATAGAGTTTATTCATGCTGTAGGGGTATTTTTCCCGGTATTGCCAGAAGTGCTGGAGGGTTGGATAGAAAACTTTTTTTTTATGTCTACCCCATACATTTCTTCAGCAAGTTCTATCATCTTATCCTTGAAGTCGAGTTGAACTTGTTTCTGCCCAATAATCCGCTCAAGTTCAGCAAGCTTCTTTTTTAACTCAAGCAACTGTTTAGTGTCGCTATCTGTCTCTATAACAATACGTTCTTTCTTGCCTTTCATGCTGCCAAACTTATTTAGCCACCGATATACACTAATATCTGCCAGTTCATATTGCTCACAAAGTTCAGAAATTTTAACCTTTCCTGTTTCTAATTCCCTGACTTTTTGAATCTTGAAATTGTCACTAAAGTGACGCCTCCTTCGTTCAGAAGTAGTCATTTTAAATCGTTCTCGTCTTGCCATTTTTTGACCTCCTTTTTGGTTTAAAGTGGTCAACGTATTTCAGGCATTGACAAGATTTAAATCGTAAATCATCATTTGTAAATTCGACTTAGAAGTCGGAAGTCAGAAATCAGAAATGAGTAGGGAGTAAGGAGAAATGAGTTGTGAGTTGTGGGAACTCAATGCCTAAATAACG
>JBATLM010000195.1:0-2624 GCA_049289315.1 Cyclobacteriaceae bacterium | reverse complement strand
GCTTTCCGCTCCCTGCGTTCTATTTTGATGCCTCCGATGAGGATAATTGGTTGGTCGTGGATGGGCTACAAAGGCTGTCGGCGTTAGAAAATTTTGTATTGAAAAAAACGCTAAAATTGAATGCACTAGAAGTTCTCAAAGAATTGAATGGGCTTAAATATGATGATTTGCCTCATAAGATGAAATTGAGGATAGATGAATTTCAAGTGATGGCGTATCTCATCAAACCGGGTACGCCCAAGGAGGTCAAATACGATATTTTCAACCGCATAAACACGGGTGGGTTAACCTTGACTTCCCAGGAAATAAGGCATGCTTTGAACCAAAAAATAGCAGCGCCATTTTTCAAGAACTTGGTCTATAACCCAGATGAAGCTACACCAGAATACAGCGAAAAGTACGCCCGGTACATCAATGTCAACGACAAGCGAATGGCGGGCAGGGAACTAATCTTAAGGTATCTTGCCTTCAAGCGTATAGGTTGGCAAAATTACAAACCAACTCTCCAGCGATTTTTAGACATGGAGATGGAGAGACTTGAGCAGGGAGTAGATAATGAAACTTTGCAAATGATTGAACAATTGTGGAAAGCGCTTGAAGTTGCCCATGTACTGTTTGGTGAACATGTTTTCAGTAAGACGCTGGCTAACCCCAGTGGCCGGAGGCTCTTGAACAGTTCTCTATTTGAAGTTTGGACTGTTATGCTTTCAGAAATTAATGAAACACAACAACAACGTCTAATTGAGAACAAAGAAAGCCTTGTTGAAGAATTTAAAGAATATCTAAAGACTCCAGATTTTCAAAGAGCCATAACCTCTTCCACAACCAGCAGGCAGAATGTTGGGATTAGATTTCATTGGATTGAACATTTAATAACTAAAAACTTATGATGCTCCGAAACATCAGAATCAAAAACTTTAAGGCTTTCAAGGAAGCCGAAATTACCCTTGGGAACCTCAATCTTTTCACAGGATTGAACGGAATGGGAAAATCATCATTCATTCAAGTTTTGTTGCTTTTGAGGCAGGAGTATTTAAAACTTGGAGTATTTGATGAGGAACTCACGTTGAAGGGAAATCTAATTAATGTTGGGTTAGGCAGTGACATTAAGAACATTGACTCAAGCGACGATGTCATTGAATTTGAATTGGAGTGGGATGATGAAAAATCATTGCTATGTACAATTGATTATACACCAGACTTGAGCAATTTTGACATCCTTGAAGCGTGGTATAAGGAAGAAGACGGATACGAAGACAAGAGTTTGTTCAATTACAATTTTGAATACCTCAATGCATTGCGCATTGTGCCTTCACTTACCTTTCCTGTTTCATCCCACCACGTTCTTCATGAAAATTCATTAGGAGTGAATGGTGAGTACAGCATGCACTACCTCTATCAGAATCAACGAGAAAAGCTTGCCATCTCAACATTAAAACATCCTGATACGGCTGATAAAGAAGAACTATACTTGTTGAATCAAGTGGATAAATGGATGGGTTATATTTCACCAGGTGTGAAATTTACGCCAAGCTCCTTGTTTGATTTAGAGGTCTCTAGTGTTGGTGTTTCATTTGAGAATGGCCGGATTGAAACAAAGCAATTCAAATCTCCAAACGTTGGATTTGGTATTACCTACGCACTTCCTGTTGTTTTAGCCATATTAAAGTCCAAGCCTGGGGATATGATAATCATTGAAAACCCAGAATCTCATATTCACCCACGAGGACAAGCCTACATCGGGGAGCTATGTGCCAAGGCGGCAGAAGCTGGTGTTCAAATCATCATTGAAACGCACAGTGACCATGTGCTTAACGGCGTCAGGGTTGCGGCGAAGCGCAAGGATGTAAGTGCCGACAATGTGAGCATCTTCTTTTTTGAGCGCAACACTTCCAGCGACGAACATTATACCAATATCGTCGAGCCATACCTGGACGAAAATGGACGGATAAGTGATTGGCCAAAAGACTTCTTTGATGAATGGAGCAAACGATTGGATGAATTGATTTAACCCTAAATAATTATCGGTATGTTGGATTATATGTTTAATGAATTATCCATTGAAAAATTCGATGCTGTTGCCATTGCGCATGAACGGATGAAGCTATTTGTGAAGACATGCAGTCGAGCAAGGGAAATAGGCTGGAAATCCTTGCGTCTGCACGAAAGCCTCGGTGACAATGTTTATTACATCGAAATTTCAGATAATTACTTCGTAGGTAAGTGGGTTGAAGAATGCAGTGAAAAGGACGTTGTTTCTCTATTTAAAGGTATCATTACTGAATCTCCATTGTTAAAAGGTGACGATGACAAGCAGGTAAATGATTGGGGCAACACAGAGTACTCTATTAATGGGGATATAGCCAAGGGATTGGGTGCCGCACATTTCATAGATACTTTGGCCGTTAGCTTTTGGGAAGAAGGTTCCAGGTACCACAAAGAGTTTGTAAAAGTTCATTGTAAAACCATCAATGAAGACTTGGAAATTGAAGAGTTTGATGCAGATGTTGTTCATGCATCACTACCTGAACATGTAGATATTCATAAGAACTGGCTTGAAAAAAGAATCAAAGAAGAAGCTGAAAAAAGAAAGGACCTTTGGGAGAAACGGGAAACCTATTTTC
>JBATLM010000194.1:0-2610 GCA_049289315.1 Cyclobacteriaceae bacterium | reverse complement strand
GGGCAATACTTAGTGAAAATTGATCTAGACAATGTAGACAAGGACATCTTGCCCGGAATGTTTGTGAATGTAGCCTTATCAAAAACTGCTGCAGGTGAGCAAGTAGCTCCCGCAATAGATGAACGAGCCTTGGTGTACAATGGACAATTAACAGGTGCTTACACCATTGATGATAACAACACGGCCATTCTGCGATGGTTGCGGGTGGGGAAAACCAACGAGGGAATGGTGGAAGTGCTTTCCGGAATGAAGCCAGGAGAGAAGTACATCGTTTCAACAGAGGGCAAGCTCTACAATGGTGCGGCAGTTCGTATTGCCAATGAAGTAAACAAGGGTTTATAATATAAAGAGGATGCAAGAAGGGATTTCAGGTAAAGTAGCAGGATTTTTCATCAACTCTAAGCTCACTATTCTATTGATGGTGGCCATGATGTTGATTGGTGTATACAGTTCATTTCTAATTCCAAGAGAAGAGGAGCCACAGATTATTGTGCCTATGGCAGATATCATGATCGGTTATCCGGGGGCGTCACCTGCAGAGATGGAGAGCAGAGTGGTAAAACCGCTGGAAAAAATCATCTCCAACATTAAAGGAGTGGAGCATGTGCATAGCATGGCGATGAACGGGCAGGCAGTAATGGTAATCCAGTTTTATGTAGGAGAGGATACTGAGAGGTCCTACGTAAAGCTGTATGACGAGCTGGAAAAGAATAAGCATATTTTTCCTGAAGGGGTCTATCAGCCGATAGTCAAAACCCGTTCGATTGATGATGTGCCCATGTTAGGCATTACCCTTTGGAGTAATGTTTATGACGACTTTCAACTAAGACAAATTGCTGAAGAAGTAACCACTGAAATTGAGAAGGTGCCGGATGTGGCCATCACCAAAGAGATTGGTGGGCGATCTCGCCAACTCAAAGTGTTATTGGACAAAGACAAGATGGCGGAGACAGGCATTGACGTACTGGGCCTCATGCAAATGGTGAAGGCCAGCAACAGCAGTACTCAATCTGGTAAATTTGTATCTGGGGATGAAGAGTTTTTGGTAACAACAGGAAAGTTTCTTTCTTCTGTTGAAGATCTGGAGGGAATCGTAGTCGGTGTCAATAAAGGATTGCCTGTGTACTTACATCAGGTAGCACAAATTACCGATGGGCCTGGTACACCGCTGAACTATGTGTCTTTTGGGTATGGAAAGGCTGACAATAATTATGAATCCAATCCTTCAGAATATCCAGCTGTCACCATCTCTGTTGCAAAAATAAAAGGTGCTGATGCCATGAAGGTATCCGATAAAATCATTGATCAGATTAAACGGTTAGAGAAAACACTTATTCCTAATGACGTTCAAGTGACAGTCACCCGAAATTATGGAGAAACAGCATCGCATAAGGTAGGGGAGTTGCTGCTTCACCTTGCTGTAGCCATTGTTGCCGTTACTATTTTGGTGATGTTGGCAATGGGTTGGAGGGGAGGCCTGGTTGTATTTCTATCCGTGCCATTGACCTTCGCACTTACTTTGTTTAGTTATTATATGCTCGACTATACCCTAAACAGGATTACCCTGTTCGCATTGGTGTTTGTAGTTGGTATAGTGGTCGATGATAGTATTATCATCGCAGAAAATATGCACCGTCATTTTAAGGCCAAACGATTGCCCTTCAAGCAGGCGGCTATTTATGCTATCAATGAAGTGGGTAATCCCACCATACTGGCCACCTTCACGGTTATAGCTGCCATACTGCCGATGGCATTCGTTTCAGGAATGATGGGGCCTTATATGAGTCCCATGCCCATAGGTGCATCTATTGCCATGATACTTTCTCTTTTTGTGGCGCTTACCATTACTCCTTATTTGGGTTATCATCTTCTGAAAGAAAAAGATACTAAAGAAAGCAAAGAGGAAGAGGTGCATGAACAGGGATGGATTTATAAGATATATCATAAAATAGAACAGCCCTTTCTGGATAGTAAGGTGAAACGCTTCGTCATGTTGGGTATAACTGTAGTATTACTCATAGGTTCAGTTTCATTGTTCTTTACTAAAACTGTGGCGGTTAAAATGCTACCTTTTGACAACAAGAATGAGTTTCAGGTTGTCATCGATATGCCAGAAGGAACAACCCTCGAGCGTACTGCAGTTGTAACAAAGGAAATTGCTCAACTTATTTCCAGCGTTCCTGAAGTAGTTAATTATCAAAATTATATTGGTACATCCGCACCTATCACCTTCAATGGATTGGTTAGACATTACGATCAAAGGGGGGGGAGCTACATGGCAGACATCCAGGTGAATTTGCTTAACAAGGAAGATAGGTCTCGTCAAAGCCATGAAATTGCTTCAGCCGTTAGACCAAACATTCAAAAGATAGCAGCAAAATATGGAGCCAATGTAAAAATTGTGGAAGTGCCACCAGGCCCTCCGGTGTTGTCTACGTTGGTTGTGGAAGTTTATGGTCCTGATTACAAAGAACAAATCAATGTAGCCAGGCAAGTGAAGGAGATACTGATCAATACGGATGATGTAGTAGATGTCGACTGGAATGTAGAAGCAGGCCAGACAGAATATAAACTTGAGGTGGACAGAGAAAAAGCGATGCTCAATGGGAT
>JBATLM010000193.1:0-27345 GCA_049289315.1 Cyclobacteriaceae bacterium | reverse complement strand
GTTCTTCGGAGGTGAAGTTCTTAGAGGGTTCGCATTCGCTTTGTTTGTGGGTATACTGGTAGGAACCTTCTCTTCCATTTTCATCGCAGCTTCGGTGGTGTACGATTTGGACAAGAAACATGCGGTGAGCCCAAGTGCAGCTTGAGAAGTTTAGGATAGATTAAAATGAAAACGGCCTACATAGTAGGCCGTTTTTTTTATTTCTATTCTTAGTTATTGTCAGCTGTCTCTACTCGAATGCCTACAGAAAGAATACCTTGCAACGTATCCAATCGATTGAACTGCTCCAGGGTAATGGAATATTTACCGGGCTTGTCAAAATGATAATTGGTAACAATGGGGAAGCGATGATCGAATAAATCGCCAATACCACTATCTCCAAATGGTTTACCACTTTTTTGGTCGAACAGGTAGGTGGAAAGAAGATCCTTACGAAGCTGAGTGTTGGTTGAATCTGTCAAAGAATAGTTAACAAACAGCCTTGAGAAGGGGAAGTCTAACGAATTGCGAACGGTATAGTAAAGGTTATAATTTTGAGTGTGATCTTTTATGTCAAATTCAAATTGCGGTTTATCCTGTACCAGCCACGCTTTTTCAGAAAAGTCAACTTGCTGCTCATTAACACGGGAGAGGTCGCAGGAAAATAAAACCAGCAGGGGGATTAACACTAAAAATATTCTCATTCCCTTTTCTTATTTGAAGGATTGTTTCCTGGCCTTGGTTTTCTTTTTTTATTTTTTCTTTTTTTATTTTTGTTCTTAACGGTATACTTTTTATCCATATTCTCCAGATCACTGTTTAGAGAGGATAAAGGAACTTTCACAGCGGCTGCATTTTCTTCGAGACTTGCAGGCTTTACTCCTTCTTTGTTCATTCGAAGAATTTCATTTACCCTGTCTACATTAATAGGAAACCATGTGTTTTCTCTATTGTAGCCAAACCACATTATCCTTCTGAAAATGTCTGTCTTTTGAAGGGTGGCTTCTCCCTGCTCTGTTTTTAAGGGTGCTTCTACTTTAGGGATGCCTTTCAGCGCATCCATATAAGTCTCCAGTTCGTAGTTAAGGCAGCACTTTAATCGTCCGCATTGACCTGACAGCTTACTGGGATTAAGAGAAAGATTTTGATAGCGTGCTGCACTTGTTGCCACATTCTTAAACTCACTCAACCAGGTAGAGCAACACAATTCCCTTCCACAGACACCAATGCCCCCAAGCCTTCCAGCTTCTTGCCTAAGGCTAATTTGACGCATCTCCACCCTGATCTTAAATTCAGTTGCGAGTATTTTAATCAATTCTCTGAAATCTACACGATCCTCTGCTGAGTAGAAAAAGGTGGCTTTGGTATTGTCCGCTTGATATTCAATATCTGATAGCTTCATATTGAGCTTCATCTGGCGAATGATTTCTCTGGCGCGGTAGAGGGTAGGATGTTCTCTCTTCTTTACCTCTTCATATTTCTCAAGGTCTCTTTGATGCGCAATTCTGTAGACTTTTTTAATTGACCTATCATTGGGGATCTTCTTTTTCTGCATCTGTAATCGCACCAGCTCACCTTGCATGGCAACGTGCCCTAAATGATGGCCATTAGGTACTTCTACAATTACTGCATCACCTGTGGTGAGGTCAATACGATCTATGTTTCTGAAAAAGTCCTTTTCACCCCCTTTGAATCGCACCTCCATAACGTCCATTCGGTCGTTGGTTGGCATATCCATATTCGACAACCAGTCAAAAACATTCATTTTGTTGCAGCCGCCTGTTTGGCACGCACCATTATTATTACAGCCGCCTACTTTACCGTCCTTCTCTGTTCCACATGCACAACCCATAGTTATATTTTTATGAAAGTGAGCCAGCCCACTTTTTCAAGTCTTCGCCAATATCTTTCCTGAAATATAAACCATCCCATTGGATACGCGAAACGGCTTTATATGCTTCTTCAGAAGCTTCATCCAAATAAGCCCCCGTGCCTGTTACTGCCAGCACCCTGCCTCCATTGGTTACTACGTCCTTTCCATTGACTTTTGTTCCTGCATGGAATACAAGGCCCCCTTCTGTGTTATCCAATCCATTAATCACTTTGCCTTTTCCATAACTTCCTGGGTAGCCCTCTGCAACCATAACTACCGTCATGGCCACCTCCTTTTTTTGTGGTACAGGCTGTGAAGTAAGTTCTCCTTTTGCCGTTGCGACTAAAAGTTCTAAAAAATCAGTGTCTATTCTGGGAAGCACCACTTGCGTCTCCGGATCACCCATGCGTGCATTGTATTCTATCACAAAAGGCTCCCCCTTGATATTCATCAGCCCGATGAAAACAAAACCTTTATAAGGGATATTCTCCTTACTAAGGCCAGCGATGGTAGGCTTAATTACCAGTTCCTCTACTTTTTTCATAAAAGCTGCATCTGCAAAGACAACAGGAGAGACAGCGCCCATGCCTCCGGTATTAGGCCCGGTGTCATTTTCCCCTATACGTTTATAATCTTTTGCCTCAGGAAGAATGGCGTAATTCTTTCCATCAGTCATTACAAATACTGAAAGTTCTATCCCATCTAAAAACTCTTCGATAAGTACCTTGTCACTGGCTTCTCCAAACTTTTTGTCTTCCAGCATTTCTCGAATTACACTTTTGGCCTCTTCTACAGTAGGGGCAATGACCACGCCTTTGCCTGCAGCGAGTCCGTCCGCTTTTAGAACGATAGGAGGTTTGATGTTGTCAAGGTAGGTATAAGCTTCATTCAATTGACTGGCAACAAAGGTTTTTGCTTTTCCAGTCGGAATCCCATTTCTAACCATGAACTGTTTTGAAAAATCTTTACTTCCTTCTAATCTGGCTCCGCTTTTTCCGGGGCCTACCATAAGGATTTTATTCAAGGTAGAATCTGCTTCGAAGTAATCGCGAATTCCTTTTACGAGTGAGGCTTCGGGGCCTACTACGATTAGGTCAATATTTTTGTCTTTTGCGAATTGCCCAAGCTTATCAAAGTCCTCAACATCTATTGCTACATTTTGAGCAACACTCGAGCTACCTGCATTACCAGGAGCTACGTAAAGATCATCACAATGCCTGCTTTGTTTTATTTTCCATGCCAGTGCATGTTCCCGTCCTCCACTTCCTATTATCAATATATTCATTTCAAGGCCTCCTAAAAGTAAAAACCTCAAAGATAGGCTCTTTGAGGTAATTTAGAATGTAATCGCTTGAAAATCAGTTGGCGTACTCTGACAGGAACTTTATCCGCATCAGTCGAATTTCTTCTTCTGAAAAGTCTGTCATGTCATCATCTGCCAATGCTTCATCTAGGCTATCTGTTTCAGAGTTGAGGAAATATTCAAAGATTTGCTCCTGCTTATTCTCATCCAGCATATCATCAATGTAGTAGTCGAGGTTGAGCTTTGTGCCGGAATAACAAATGTTCTCTATCTCTGTTAGCAATTCTTCAAACGTTATCCGTTTTGAATCAGCTATCTCTTCTAAGTCAACTTTGCGATCGACCTGTTGGATAATAAATATTTTAATTTTGGATTTGTTGACTGAGGATTTGACAACAACATCTGCCGCAGTTTCAATTTCGTTTTCCTCTACATAATCTTTAATGAGCTCAAGGAAGCTTTTGCCAAACTTCTGCACTTTGCCCATTCCAACTCCGTTAACTGAAGCTAACTCATCTTTTGAAGTAGGGTAGGTGGTGGCCATTTCTTCCAACGAAGGATCTTGAAAAATGACATACGGAGGTAGGTCTTTTTCTTTGGCAATTTGTTTTCTGAGTGACTTCAACATTTCGAAAAGCCTTACATCATAAGCTTTCGAGTTAATAGGAGCTCGTTCTGCGGATTCTTCTTCCTCACCCTCAGAGGTGAAATCATGGTCTCTGGCCAGTTCAATTGGCTCAGGCTTTTTCAAAAACTTGAACCCCTTATCTTTAATCTTAAGCACACCTATGCTATCGATGTCTTTCTCCAGATATTGATAAATAAGTGCTTGCCGTATAACTGATTTCCAGAAGTCAGGATTTTCATCTGCTCCTTTGCCATACACAGGAAGCTCTTCGTGGCTATAGCTTTTAACATATTCATCATCCACACCCCGTATCACGTTTACAAGGTGGCTTAAGCCAAAGCGTTCATTTGTTTCTTTGACTGCTTCTAAAACTAGTTTCACTGATTCTGTACCATCGAAACGTTCTCGTGGGTGCACGCAATTATCACAAGCTCCGCAGTTTTCCACCTTAAACTCTTCTCCAAAGTAATGGAGCAATTGTTTTCTTCGGCAAATAGGAGACTCTGCATAGAATTCCATCTCTTGCAAGAGAATGCGGGAATTTTCTCTTTCTTGAACCGGTTTGTCTTTGTTAAACTTTTCGAGTTTACTCAGGTCATTGTGGCTATAGAACATAAGGCAAATGCCTTCAAGTCCATCTCTACCGGCACGGCCTGTTTCTTGATAGTACCCCTCAAGAGATTTAGGAACATCGTAATGAATGACAAATCTGACATCTGGTTTGTCGATGCCCATGCCAAATGCAATTGTGGCAACAACAATCTCAACTTCTTCATTAAGAAAGTTGTCCTGGTTTTTTACACGCACATCAGGATCTAGTCCTGCATGATAAGGAGCTGCATTAAATCCATTCACATTAAGGAGTTGTGCAATCTCTTCTACTTTTTTCCTGCTGAGACAATAGATGATTCCTGACTTTCCTTTGTGTTCTTTTAAAAATTTGATGAGTTGCTTTTTGGTTTCCTTTTTAGGGCGAACCTCATAGTATAAGTTTTTTCTATTAAAGGAAGAGACGAAAATATCGGCTTCCTCCATTTGTAAGTTTTTCTGTATGTCGATCTGAACTTTGGGCGTTGCGGTAGCTGTTAATGCAATTACCGGCATGCTGCCCAACTGCGCAATCATGGTTTTTATTTTTCTGTACTCAGGCCTGAAATCATGGCCCCACTCAGAGATACAATGTGCTTCATCAATTGCAACAAATGACACATTGGTTTTAAGAAGAAATTCAATGTACTCTTCTTTGTTTAACGATTCAGGAGCTACATAGAGCAGCTTGATTTCTCCATTGATACAATCTTTTTTAAGTCTGGTGATTTCAGACTTGCTAAGGGTAGAATTTAAGAAACGAGCATTTATTCCGTAAGCATTAAGCTGATCGACCTGATTTTTCATTAAGGCTATCAGAGGAGATATGACAATAGCCATACCGTCCTTAATCATTGCTGGCAGCTGGTAGCATAGTGACTTGCCGGCACCAGTCGGCATGATCACGAACGTATTTTTTCCGTCAAGGATATTTTTTATGACAATCTCCTGATTTCCTCTGAATGTCGTGTATCCAAATAATTCTTTGAGTTTCTCCCGTAAAGTGTCTTTCTCTTCTGCGACAATCATAAATAACAAAACATAATAACGGATGAAATACTTATCTTTACATCCGTTGTTTTATAACTAGGTAAGAGCATTGAATTTAACTAAAAATATTAAGAAAGTAGCCACCGAGGTATTATTAAATGAAGCCCGGGCTATCGAAAAATTAATCCAATTTATTGATGATGATTTTGAGGGTTGCGTCAAAGAAATCATCCAATCTAAGGGTAGGATTGTGATAACAGGTATTGGTAAAAGTGCCATAATTGCTAATAAAATTGTGGCAACACTTAATTCTACAGGAACGCCTTCTCTTTTTATGCATGCTGCTGATGCCATCCATGGCGACCTTGGCATGATTCAAAACGATGATATTGTAATCTGTTTATCAAAGAGCGGCAATACCCCGGAAATTAAGATGCTAGTGCCGCTTATAAAACGAAGGGGGTTCAAACTTGTTGCATTGGTAAGCAATATTGATTCTTATTTGGCACAACAAGCCGACTATGTATTAAATGCGACTATTGGTGAAGAAGCTTGCCCTAATAACCTGGCCCCGACCACCAGCACTACGGCTCATCTTGCAATGGGCGATGCACTTGCGGTATGCCTTCTTAACCTGAGAAATTTTTCAAGTGAAGACTTTGCTCAGTTTCATCCAGGTGGTGCGCTAGGAAAGCAGCTATATCTACGGGTAGATGATGTGATGGTCGGCAAGGAAATTCCTATGGTGGAGGAAAACACCCCACTTAAGGAGGTCATTCTTGAAATCTCTTCTAAACGATTAGGGGCAGCTGCAGTTGTTGATCAAAGTAAATCTTTGTTAGGAATCATTACGGATGGTGACTTGAGAAGGATGTTGCAGAAGGGCATTCAAATTGAAAGTGCAAAGGCTTCTGATGTTTTATCAAGAAATCCGAAAACCATCGAATCTGGTGAATTGGCAGTGAAGGCCCTTCAGGTGATGCAACAAAATAGTATTACCCAGTTGGTGGTAATTAAGGAGGGTAAAGTTCACGGCTTTATCCATTTGCACGATCTTCTGAAAGAAGGGATCGTCTAGTAAATCGAATTTTAAATACTGATTCTAATATTATAGATAATGGATAAAAAACTTTTTGTGGTATTGATGGCTGGAGGAGTTGGTACAAGATTTTGGCCATACAGTCGCAATGCAAAACCCAAGCAATTTTTGGACGTATTGGGTACAGGTAAAACCCTTATTCAATCAACCTATGAGCGGTTTCTGCCACTTTGTCCTAAGGAAAATATTTTCATCGTAACAAATGAAGACTTGGCGGATTTAACTAAAGAACAACTTGGTGTAGATGATGCCCAGGTTTTAGTGGAGCCGATGAGAAAAAACACAGCGCCATGCATTGCGTATGCCAGCTACCGTATTGCCATGAACACACCGGATGCAGTAGTGGTGGTGAGCCCGGCTGATCATTTAATACTAAATGAAATAGCTTTCCATGAGACGGTAAATAATTCTGTAGCTTATGCCAAGGACCAGGATAAACTCATCACAATGGGCATTAAGCCTATCCGGCCTGAAACTGGCTATGGTTACATTCAATACCTAAATGGGAAGAGCCCGATAAAGAGGGTGAAAACGTTTACTGAGAAGCCTGCACTGGCCCTGGCAAAGAAGTTTATTGATAGTGGCGACTTTGTGTGGAATTCAGGGATTTTTGTTTGGGGGGTGAAGGCAATAATTGCCGCTATGGAGAAGTACCAACCTGAGATTGCAGAGGTGTTTGAAGAAGCTTCTTCTAAATTTTATACAGATCAGGAAAAACGTGCAATCAAAACAGCTTATGTTCAAAGTAAGAACATATCCATTGATTATGGCGTGATGGAAAAAGCCGACAATGTGTACGTATGGCTAAGTGATTTTGCGTGGTCTGATCTAGGTTCATGGGGCTCTATGCATGAGCTCAACAAGAAGGACGAAAACAAGAATGTGATTGACGCCAATGCGATGGTGTATGAAACAAGAAACTCAGTAATTAAGGGGGCTAAGGATAAGTTAATCGTTGTGCAGGGTCTGGATGGTTACCTGGTGGGTGAGTTTGACAATGTCGTTATTGTATGTCAAAAAGATCAAGAGGACTTGTTTCGAAGGTTTGTTAACGATCTGAAGGCAAAACCTAATGGCAATGACTATTTGTAGTTCTTTTGCCTGATCACCTCATACAGCGCAATTCCCGCAGATACGGAAACATTTAAAGAACCAATGTTTCCATACATTGGAATTTTAACAAGATGATCCACATCTCTGAGAAGCATGGGGGTAATACCATCCTCTTCTGAGCCAAGTAACAATGCAATGGGTGATTTCATGTCTATTTCATATAGGGATTGCGTACCCTTTTCAGAACATGCCAATATCTGAATTCCGTTTTCTTTCAAAGTTTGGATTGTCTTTTTGAGGTCGCGGACCCTGCAGACAGGAAGGTAACTTAATGCACCTGCAGAAGTTTTCATCGCATCTGCGGTTATAGGCGCGTTGCCCTTATCTGGGATGATTACACCTGTAAGGCCAGCACATTCAGCAGTCCGCGCAATGGCCCCAAAGTTCCTCACATCTGTTATTCTGTCCAGAATGAGAAAAAAGGGTTCCTTTCCATTGGCATAAGCATGATCTATAAGGTCTTCAACAACTGCATATGTTACTGCCGAAAGCAGGCAGATCACTCCTTGGTGGTTTTTGGTGGACAGCTTGTTCAGCTTTTGTTGAGGCGTAAAAGATAAAGGCACATCATGCTCCTTCGCCACTACGATAAGTTCTTTTACCAAATCATTGTTCAGTCCTGCCTGAATAAAAATTTTTTCAATTTCCCGACCAGCCTTCACGGCCTCCATTACGGCACGGGTGCCAAAGATCATTTCTGCTTTCTTCATTGATCGGCAAGTTCCAAAAAGGACAGGTTAAAACAAATAATCATTCAAGTGCAGATGAAATTCTAGAACCTACTTTTTCTCCAGAGGTCGATGGTATTGTACCATAATTCGGTAAACCGATCATCCCTCATAAGAGTGTAGTAGTTGGGGGAGTAGATACTTCCCTTTTTTATAAACACAAATTTTGTTCTGGAGTCCTTGTAGTACCAAATTTCGTTTTGGCTTGTCTTGCGAATTTCATCAGGTAACCCAAAAATGATAAACGTCATTCCTTGATCGGTTTTCCAGCCTTCTTTAAAAGAGGTGAAGTATTTGTTGGCAAGCTCTACCCTTGTATAATAACTTTTCATAAAGCGCTTGGCCCTGTCCCGGTCTCTTGTTATGCTGATGATTGTTTTGTCAAATGCCACTTTATCACCATTGGATTGTTGCAGTTGCGTAAACTCGTCTTGCGTGGACACAAACACCAGAGGATCTACAAGGTCTTGAATACGGGTATACTTCGGGTAGGTTGCGGGGCGTGCCTGGAACGAGAAGCCTTCAGCGGAGGTGGTATCGGATTGTACCAAATACAACCCTTCCTGAGAAAAGGAAATATTTTGTCCGGAGGAGATGGTAAAAGCAGAATCAGGCAACAATATGGGGTCAGCACCGGCAGTATTCCTTGAGAAAGGAGGAAATGCAGAACTAAAACTTTGGCTGTATCGATAAACGTAAAGATTACTTGCTGTTGAAGGGCCCTGAATGGTATACTCCTTCCCTAAATCTATATAAGGGTTAAATACTATTTGTTCTCCAGTTTTTATAAATCCGTTTACCGGATAGTTTTTTTCAATCAGGAATGGATAAGTCCAGATAGTGGAAGTGGTTACTTTGGTGATGGTTACTAACAACATCCATGGATCATTCTTTAGGTCAGCTACAAATGCACTTGTCTTTGTCGATCCGGGGGAAAGTAATAATGAATCTACCCTTATGACTTTGCCATTTCTTTGAGAGTAGGAATCTCTTTCTTCCCATTGCATATGATACATTTCCGGAGAAGAATCCTTAGTAGAAATGGCAAGTGAATAATGGATAGTCATTTGCTCATTTTGTTTCACCATCCTCCATTCGAAATCAACCTCATCTGTAGGATTGTAGAGATGATTAAGGTTTTCATTGGTAAGAGACTGAGCCCCAACAACGAAATGGATAAAAAGAAGAAAAAAAGCTAGGCTAAATTTCATGTTGCCGTTTTGTCGAATTTAAAATTACAACGATAAATCTAATGGATTGGCTTAATTTTGCTCATAAATAATCTAAATGAGCAAGGTATTTACCACAGAAATTACATCTGATCAACTCCCTTCTGACAATCCGCTTCATCAACGATTGTTGAAGGCTTATGTTGCGGTGGAAGATTATATAATTGGTGATGTGTTTGAGGTAGGGTGTGGAGAAGGAAGAGGGATTGAACTGGTGATGAAGAAAGCCAAAAGTTATACTGCAATTGATAAAATCGAGGAGATAATCGATAAACTGAAAATCAAATACCCAAATGGGAATTTTTTAAGTGGCAACATACCGCCCTTCGGTGGATTGGAGAGCAATAGCTTCGATACGGTAATAAGCTTTCAGGTGATTGAACACATTCAGGATGATGGCTTTTTTCTAAAAGAAATAAACAGGGTATTAAGGCCAGGTGGGAAAGCCTATCTCACCACTCCAAACAGAGTGATGTCGCTTACACGCAACCCTTGGCACATTCGTGAATATACATCGGAAGAACTGCTCTCTTTAGCTCAGGAGCATTTTACTGAGGCCAGTATGAAAGGGATTGCAGGAGATGAAAAAGTAATGGCCTACTACGAGAGGAATAAAAAATCAGTAGAAAAAATAGCCCGACTTGATTTTCTTAACCTACAGCAACGATTGCCAGCTGGGCTCTACAAAATCCCATACGAACTTTTGAACCGTTGGAACAGAAACAAATTAAAAGATGAGGATGATGAATTGGTTAGTGTAATCACGCATGAAAACTATCCAGTGACTGAAGAGGCTTCCAAAGCTCTCGATTTGTTTCTTATTGTACAGAAATAAGTAATGCCTGCGGCTCACAGATGGCGCCTCTAACTTTATATGTCAGGGTGTTGAGCTCCATTAGGTCATAGTATTTCTGTGAGTATCCGTGTTATCTGTGAGAGATCAAAAGCATTAATAATCCTGCGGTGCTGTTTCGTTAATTTGAAGGTCACGAACATGGCGATCATACATCTCTTCAAACTTTGTGGCTAATTCGCTTTCTCCATTTTCGAGAAGTGTACTTTGTAGCTCACCGATGATATAGATGTTCTTTCTCAAATCAATGGTGAGACCTGACCCTTTTCTAATCAGGTAGGAGGCCATTTCATCTGCACGCTCGCCAATGATATTTGCAATCTCCAGCGCTTTTTCTTTTTCACCCACCTGGAACAACAGATTAACTGTTTCAGCTGCTGTGTGATCATAAGGAACAGCTACATCAGCCATTTTCTCTATGCTGAACAACAATGCCTTTCTTGCTTTATCCAGATCACCCTTATCAATAAGGGCTTGTGCTACAGAGTTGAATGCGCTACGGTGATTCAAAACAAAATTCCTGTAATCTTCAGAGTAGTAAATAGTAGGATCGTCCAACCCACGATACGAACAATTATTAATCAGATTATCGTAACTCAAATCAGCATTTACAAATTCTTTTCTCGGGTTTGGATTTCTAATAGGCAGTATTCTGCTTGTGTTCCCCTCCTGAATGGCATATGGACTTAGGTCTATTTTGAATTGTGAAAGAGAAGTGTGGTTGACATAAATTGGTCTTTCCCAGTTATTGGTTGCCAATACATCCAGCATTGCCAAATCCTTTTTTTCAAGACCGCCACCAGTAACTCTCAATTGCATCTGATCAACAACGAGACTGTCCATTCCTTCAGGTATAATACCCGATGCCAATACTTTGGCCTTATCTACTTTAAGGGTGATCAATTTACTCGGTACAATATTTCTGTCATCACTGCGCAATTGTGGGTGATTCTTGCTCAGTAAATCCAGGTATTGCTTAAGGTCAATTGCGTTGAGCTTTAAATCCACAAATGGCAGATAATCATTAGGCCCACCTTGGCGATAATCATTTAGGCTGAGGGTATACTTTAAAGGCTCACTGTCATTCATTTTACGCATCGATTGCTCAATGTACCAATCCGTATTAAAATAGCTCAATACGATTACGCGCATATCCTGTCTGTACTCTTCTACTTCTTGTGCGTACCAAAGCATGAATGTATCATTATCACCTCCTGTATATAAGATAGCATCCTCTGCGCATGAGGCGAGGTAATTCTTACCAGAGTCAACAGAGAAGAAACGATTTGATCTGTTGTGGTCATCCCAACCTTCAGCGGCCATAATAATTGGAGCAGAGGCTCCAATAAGAATTGCTGCAATGGCAGATGCTTTTAGGTTTTTGAGATATCTGCCCAAGGTTTCGCCTATCGCGATTATAGAAAACCCAATCCAGAAAGCAAATGCATATGTGGAGCCGGCATAGATGTAATCCCGCTCTCGAGGTTCTACTGGGGGCGAATTGAGGTAAACAACAATGGCTACACCCAACATTACAAACAGGAGCCCTACAACGGCAAAATTCTTTGTGTCCCTGGTGAATTGGAAGAACATTCCAATCAATCCCAGAACAAATGGAATCATAAAGAAATTGTTTCTACCACCATTCTCTGCCAGTGCTGTTGGCACTTTTTCAAACCAGCCATTGGGGCCAAGCCAATCGGCTCCCTGCTCATCACTTTCTCTTCCGGCATAGTTCCACATGAAATAGCGCATAAACATATACCCAATTTGATGCTTGAACATGAAGTAAACATTTTGAGAGAAGTTGGGCCGTTGCCCTTCCTTCAGACCAATTATATTTTTGTACGAGTCAGCATAATCAGAACTCCAGGCACGAGGAAAGAAAGTCTCGTGGTCGTAGACATACTCAAATTTCCTATCTGCTATTTCGTACTTGTCTTTTCCTTTTTTATAAACAGGAGCACCATATGTTATGTCAATAGGCTGTGATGTAAAGGTGGGCCCAAACATAAGCGGTCGACTTCCGTATTGTTCACGTTTCAAATAACTCACGAAGGTCATTACATCTCGCGGTGCATTTTCGTTGATTGGAGGGTTAAAGTTGGACCGGATGACGATAGTCGCATACGAGCAATACCCAATCAAAATGAATGTAGTGGAAAGTAAAAAGGTGTTAAGAAGCGGCTTGTTGGTGATTTGGCTGTAGCGAATTCCGAATACAAGGCTTCCGATTATTATCAAAGAGAAAACGATAACCCCAGACCCAAAAGGCAGTCCAATGGTATTCACAAAGAACACCTCAAAGTTTCCGGCAAGGGTGGGTAGGCCGGGAACAATAAAATCATTGATAAAAATGATAATGGCAAAACTCAATACCAAAGCTCCGGCAATGCCCCAGCGCGATGGTTTATATTTTTTGAAATAGTAAATCAATCCCAGTGCCGGAATGGTGACAAGATTCAGCATGTGGACACCGATGGATAGGCCCATCATGTAGGCGATCAAAATAAGCCACCTGTTGGCCTTGCTTTCATCTTCAATAACATCCCATTTCAATATGGCCCAAACAACAAAAGCAGTAAAGAAAGACGACATAGCGTACACCTCGGCCTCTACGGCTGAGAACCAGAACGAATCAGAAAAAGTGTAAGAAAGTGCGCCAATTAGTCCCGCACCCATTAATAAAAGTGTCTTGGTTGAACCGAAAGAGTCAGACTCGCTGATCTTGACCATCTTTCTGCCAAAAAGAGTAATAGACCAGAATAAAAATAGGATGGTAAAGGCAGATGCCAATACACTCATGAAATTGATCCAGTAAGCGACTTTAGTGACCTCCCCTAAGGCTAAAAATGAAAAAAGTCGTCCCAAGAGCAAGAAAAGAGGAGCCCCCGGAGGGTGAGGAACCTCCAATTTGTAGGCAACAGCGATGAATTCTCCAACATCCCAATAACTAGCTGTTTCTTCAAAAGTGAGCCAATAGGTTATGAGTGCTACTGCAAATGTGATCCAGCCGGTGACGTTATTCGTTTTTTGAAAATTCATGTTATGCTATCAAAAATTCATTTGAAGGGGCGAAAATAAGGAATATTGTCCATAGTCTTTTGAGCCCATTTTGTGGTTTATGTAGCCTGCCGTCAATAAATTACCCTTTATTACGAGAATAATATGATGTCTGTTCCCTTCTGCTCTTTAAAATATGCTCATGAAGAGATTAAATATGAGGCGGAGAAGGCTATGAATGGGGTATACCGCAGAGGTCAGTTCATTTTAGGTACCGAAGTGGAGGCATTTGAGAAGGAGTACGCAGCCTATTGCGGCACTCGATATTGCGTAAGTGTGGCCAGCGGCCTCGATGCATTATATCTTTCTTTGCATTTGCTCGGCATAGGCTCTGGGGATGAAGTTATTGTTCCGGCACACACTTATATCGCCAGTTGGTTGGCTATTACCCGTACTGGCGCTAAAGTTGTTCCTATAGATGTTGATGCTGGTACAATGCTGATGAACACCTCTCTAGTGAAATCGGCTATCACCGAGAAGACAAAAGCAATTATGCCAGTGCATCTTTATGGTGCATCTTGCGATATGTCACAGCTGGCAGAGGTAGCGAAGAAAAATAGTCTTTACATCGTTGAAGATAATGCGCAAGCTCATGGGGCAACCTGGAAGGAGCAGAAAACAGGAAGCTTTGGGGATTGTAATGCCACCAGTTTTTATCCAACGAAAAATTTGGGTGCTTTAGGTGATGGTGGAGCTATTACCACCGATAGTAAAGAATTAGCAAAAAGTGCCATCAGTTTTAGAAATTATGGTTCCTCAGATCGGTTTACCAATCCGGTTTTAGGAATCAATTCGAGGTTGGATGAGTTGCAGGCAGCGGTGCTTCGCGTAAAACTGAAATACCTTGATGAATGGAATGAGAAAAGAAGAGCAGTAGCCCAAACTTATTTAACACAATTAAAAGGTGTAGGTGATCTCATACTTCCTACAGCAAGTTATGCCAGTGTTTATCACCTGTTTGTCATTCGCACGCAGTATCGGGAAGAATTGAGGTCGTTTCTTTTTCAAAAAGGAATAGGGACAACGGTACATTATCCCATTCCACCTCATTTGCAGGGCGCTTACCATTCAATGAATTTTAAAAAAGGAGATTTTCCTGTGAGTGAAAAACTTGCCGAAACGGTATTGAGCTTGCCCATGTGGCCCGGATTGGAGAACGAACAGATTGAATGGGTGGTAAAACAGGTGAAGGAATTTTTTGAAAGAAAATAGTTAGTTATAAACGATTGAGTAGAATACAAGCCATAGTAGAAATAGGAATACGTACGAGGAGGCTACAATATAAATTGCTGTAGTTTTTTTCTTTTTGGCGAACGCCTGCACCCCATAAACAAGTACAATCCAGTAAACGACTTCAAATAGATTTAATGCTTTTAGAGGGTAAACAAATCTTTTTTGAAGTTGTTCCACATCAAATAGATTGATAGCGGCCAGTGGATAGAACTTGAGGACGGTATTATAGTCAGGGTCGGTATCGATAAACATGAACCAAATGATTTTGATGAATTCAGGAATAATGAAAATGAATTCAGAAATAAGTACAATGGACCAACAATTGCTGTAGGTTACCTTGTAACCAAACATGAAGCAACCTACCCATATGACAAATGAAATGATGGTGAACTTCCACAAGTAAACCAGTGGAATGGTGAGGTATTGTACAGCTGTAAAAATTTGAAGGAAACTACCTTCTGGGCGATCCTGCAAAAATTCAAAGACGGCAGTTTCGCTTTCAATAAAGGATTTTTTTGTGAACAGGAGAAGAAAAGTGAGAAGGCAAAGCAGCAGAAAAGCTAACCGTTTGTCAGTTTCATATAACGAATTGGATTCTTCGGTCGTTTCCATGAATGGTTATTACTGTTTAGGCGTTAATATTTTGTTTATTTGAAGCCGTTTTTAAGTGTTCAAAGCTATAGTGAGTAATCTTAAAATATATATTCTTCTTTCCATTCTTTTTGTGGGCTTAAATGTTTGTGCCCAGGGAAAAAAAGATACTACACTTATCCTTATCAATGACATACGTGTTCAGATAGAAGCTACAGAGGCACTCAACGATTTATATAATTTTAAGTTTGAGAAGGCTGAGCAGCAATTCAGGTGGTTTAAGCAAAAATATGCGTGGCACCCCCTCCCTTATTTTTTGATGGGCCTTAGTGAGTGGTGGAAAATTATGCCCAATACCAAAAATGTGGATCATGATGAAAAGTTTTTGGCTTACATGGACAGTACCATAGTAGTAGCTGAAAATCTTCATAAGAAATCACCTGAATATCGAATAGAGGCGGCATTTTTTCTTTCTGCGGCCTACGGTTTTAAAGGGCGCTTATATGCCGATGAGGAGCGAAAGGATTGGCGAAAAGCAGCTGTAGCAGGGAAAACTGCCTTGAACTACCTAGAAGAAAGTAAGGAGAAACAGGACCTGAGTGTGGAGCTATTATTTGGGGATGCCTTATACAATTATTTTTCAGTTTGGGTGCCGGAGAACTATCCTGCACTAAAACCTTTGCTATGGTTCTTTAAGAAAGGGGATAAGCAATTAGGGCTAGATCAATTGACCGAGGTTTCATACAACGCTTTTTATACTCGTACAGAGGCCATGGTTTGGTTAATGAGAATATTGAATAGTTACGAGAACAAACCCACCAGAGCATTTCAACTGGCAGAGTACCTTCATCAAACCTATCCTGACAATCCTTATTTTCATCGCTATTATGCGCGCATGCTTTATGGTAGAGGAGGTTTTTCGGCAGAGATGGAAAGTCAGAGCAAGCAAATCATCCAACGTATCGACAGCGGAATGGTGGGGTATGAGGCTACCAGTGGTAGGTATGCTGCGTTTTTCCTTGGGCAGATGTACGAGCGGAGGCGACAACTGGATGAGGCGAAAAAATATTATGAAATGGTGGTAAAATATGCCGTTGAAATAGATGCTACTGATTCAGGATATTATCTTTTCTCACTTATTGCATTGGGTGAGATCAGTCAAAAACAAGGCGACAAAGAAACGGCAAAGAAATATTTTACTGAAGTAAAAAAGAAGTCGAACCGTAAAAACGAAGCCTGGAAAGATGCAAAAAAACGGCTAAAGGCGTTGGAGAAGGAGGATTGAGTATCTTTAAACTTTGAAGCTTAAGCATTTTGGAACTCCGCGATCTCATAGTTACACCGATCATTATTTTTCTTGTTTATGCTGGGGCATACTGGATTAGGCCTAGAGTAACGGATTCAGTCAACAGAAGGTATTTTATCCCAGCGCTCACGGTAAGGATTATAGGAGCATTAGCAGTAGGGTTTTTATATCAGTTTTATTATGGGGGGGGAGATACTTTTTCTTATCATACTCACGGGAGTAGATTAATTTGGAATGCTTTTACTGACTCTCCATTAACAGCCTTGAACCTATTTATAGATAGGGGTAATTATTCCGGAGATGTGTTTCCGTATGCATCTAAAATTTTTTTTTATAATGACCCCAGTTCTTATGTAGTAATTCAAATTGCATTTTTACTGGATGTGTTAACTTTTTCCTCATATTCAGGTACTGCAGTGTTGTTTGGTCTTATTGGGTTTGGAGGTATGTGGTTGTTGTTTTTAGTTTTTTACAGGATATACCCTAAGATACACTTCCCAATTGCAATAGCTTGTTTTTTTATACCCTCAGTTTACTTTTGGGGCTCTGGAATATTAAAAGATACTATAACTCTGTCGGCTTTAGGTTTAATGGTCTATTCCTCCTATTACCTTTTTGTTCAACGAACTCATTCCATTATCAATATTATAGGCTTTGGGATTTCGTTGTATATTCTTTATGTGGTAAAAATATATATTCTCCTCACGCTTTTACCAGCATTAATTATTTGGGTTTTTCTTTTGAGGTTGAGTCATATTAGAAATATGACAACAAGAATTATACTGGGCCCAATTGTGTTATCAATTGCTATTTTATTGGCATTGTTGGCGTTAGTGAAGGCATCTGAAGATAATCCAAAATACTCGTTAAATAAATTGGCACAAACAGCAAAAGTAACGGCTTATGATATCCGGTTTTGGAGTGGAAGGGATGCTGGATCAGGCTACTCTTTAGGTGAACTAGATGGATCTTTTGGTTCTGTTCTAAGGCTTGGCCCATCAGCAATCAATGTTACTTTATTTAGGCCTTATTTATGGGAAGTTAAAAATCCTCTCATGTTGATTAGTTCAATCGAGAGTTTTATTTTATTAATATTTGTTTTTATGATCCTCATCAAAGGTAGATTTAGAATTATTAAAACGTTTACCGATCCAACGGTATTATTTTGTTTACTCTTTTCCCTTGTCTTTGCATTTGCTGTAGGGGTATCTACTTTTAACTTTGGAACATTATCTCGTTACAAAATTCCTATGATGCCATTATTTCTACTATCCCTAGTTATAATTAATTATAGGTTAAAAAGTTTCAAAAAATTACCTTCATTGGATTGAACGGAGTATTTATTAACGATTGTCTTTCTTCCATTTCTTCCAATAGTTGATCTAAGATTTTCGTCTTTTATGAGTTTCTCAAGTGATTGAAACCATGCTTCTTCCGAAGAACATAGAAACCCATTAATGCCGTCTTCTACAATATCTAAGTTTGCTCCAACCTTGGAACCTATACAGGGTATACCCAATGCCATATATTGCAATAACTTAAAACCGCATTTCCCTTTTGACCATTCATCATCAGGTAAAGGCATTGTGCCAATGTCAATTTTGGCTAAGTCTTCAATTTCTGTTTGGATATTCCACTCAATAAAGTGAAGTGTTTCCAATGAAATTGTTGGCTTTACATTAGCTATAACAATGAATTTAATATTGCCATGTTTCTTAGACAAAGCCAAAAATACTGGATAAAGCGAGTCAAGATACTTTACTGTAGAATGCGAACCTGTCCAGCCTATTACTATATTATTTTTTTTGTTACTGCCATAGGCTTGAATTTTGTGTAAGTTCTCAGTGTCAATTGTTGTAGGGTTTAAAAATGAATTTATGTTATACTGAGAGGCATAATCTTTTAGAAATTGATTTCCACAACTTATTTTCCAACTCCATTTAATAATTGACTTAATTTTCTTTCTGCATTTCAATAAACTTATCAATCGTCTTTCATTGGATTCGTCTTTCATCCAAATCGCATCGTCAAAGTCATATATGATTCTTTTCTTAAATATCTTTGCCGCAATCCATTCAATCCATGGGGGGCCAAACGGTGTTGCTTCGCGATGAATGAAAACAATATCATATTGACTAATTGCAGGTATTAGCAAAAATCGCTTTATGAATCCACGAATTATTCCAAGTGCTTTTTTTAAATAATGACCTTGTTTGTATAAAATTTCCCAGGTTGATTCTGAAATAAATGGACGTACAATAAAGTGATAATCATTTGAGCGGAGTAATTCAAAATATTGCTCAAATCTAAAGCGCTGTGAGGGCGACTGACCAACAGGATAAGGACAAATAAAAAGAATGTTTGTTTTATTTTTAGCATTTTTGGCATTAAATACTGATAAGAATTTCATGGGTGGGAAGAACAATGATGATTATTACTTCGAAATAAAGCCAAAATTAACTTTCAGTCTTAATTTGAAGGAATTAATTGAGTACAAAGAACTGTTTTATTTGTTCACCTGGCGTGACATAAAGGTTAAGTATAAGCAGACTGCATTGGGTTTTATGTGGGCTATTCTTCAGCCCTTAATAATGATGGGTATTTTCACGTTTTTTATTGGAAAGGCAATAAAGGTGTCTTTAGATGATATGAGCTACCCCGTCTTTGCATTTTCTGGATTAATTTTATGGTCTATATTTTCATCAGGAATTACAAATGCAGGTAATAGTATGGTGAATAATGCACAAATTATTAAGAAGATTTATTTTCCACGACTTGTTGTTCCGATTTCATCCATACTAGTCTCGGTATTTGATTTTTTAATTGCTTTTTTGGTATTCATTGCGTTATTAATTGGATACAAACAGAGTGTTGATTTTTTAATGGCAATTATTCTTTGGCCTTCGGCATTGCTTGTTGCCATAATTGCCACATTTGGTCCTGGTTGTTTGCTTGCTGCTCTTAATGTTAAGTATCGTGACTTTCGATATGTAATTCCCTTTTTAGTTCAAGCACTTTTATTTTTGACGCCTGTTATCTATCCAATATCTATGCTATCAAATGACTGGGTAAAATATATTTTGGCTCTTAATCCAATGTACGCAGCCATTACACTTTTTAGAATGCCGATGATGAGCACTCCCTTTGATGGTATTTTACTGAGCATCAGTTTGTTTTCCGGACTTATTTTCCTTGTAATCGGACTGTTGTACTTCAGAAGGACAGAAATGTATTTCGCTGATTTGTCTTAGTTAGTATGAAACCTATCTTAGAGCTACAATCCATTTCTAAAAAATTCAGCATTCACCATGAGGGGGTATCTTATCTTAGTTTGCGTGATCGACTTGCTGAGCTTTCAGGATTTAATTTTTCAAAAAAAACTGACGAAGTCTTTTGGGCTTTAAGAGATATTAGCTTTAACGTAATGCCTGGAGAATCGATTGGAATAATTGGCAAGAATGGTGCAGGCAAATCGACTCTCCTCAAAATTCTTTCTAAGATAACCCCTCCAACACATGGTAAAATCATTAGTCGTGGTAGAATTGCTAGTTTATTAGAAGTTGGCACAGGCTTTCATCCAGAACTGACCGGGCGTGAAAATATTTACCTCAATGGATCAATACTTGGAATGAAGAGAAAAGAGATTGGTGCAAGGTTTGATGAAATCGTTGACTTTGCGGGGACTGAAAAATTTCTGGATACTCCCTTAAAACATTATTCAAGTGGTATGCAATTGCGATTGGCGTTTGCTGTTGCAGCTTTTCTTGAGCCAGAGATTCTTATCATTGATGAAGTGCTTGCTGTGGGTGACGCAGAATTCCAAAAAAAGTGCCTGGGAAAAATGGAGGATGTGAGTAGGAGTGGTCGGACAATTTTATTTGTTAGTCATAATATGTCCGCGGTAGAGAGTCTTTGCAAAAGTACGCTTTTGCTTGAAAATGGAAAAGTGAAAAATTTTGGACCAAGTTCTGAAGTTATGACCAAGTACTTGAGTACTGGTTCAGGGGGGGGCAATAGATCTGCGGAATATAAATTCGAGGGACAGAATAAAAAAAGCCATATCAGTGAGATAAATTTTTTATGCGATGGGAAATATTCTGAAATATTTTACATGGGTTGTCAATTTGAAATTCGTGTTCATTTTAAATCCGAGATTGAATTAGAATTTCCATTATTGGGTATAATTATCTATGATAGTTACAATACACCTTTACTTTGCTTTAGTAATAAGAACTATCAGGGTAATCTGGTTTCAGTGCCAGTGAAAGAGGGTGTGCTTTCCTTGACGTTTCCAAGTTTATCGCTCATGTCTGGGAGGTATAGTATTGATATATATTTCTCCAACCTCTTTTCTGATCTTGATGTAAAACGGAATGTTTTTGAATTTACTATAGAACCGCGGCATTTTAGTGAAACAGGTGAGATGCTAAATGAGAAATTAAATAGATTCTTTATAAAAGATCTAGAATGGAAGGCGGAAGTTTTAAAATAAGCTAATGATAAAATATGTTTTTAAACGTGGGGTGAAGCGCCTTTTGAGTTTAGGAGGTTATCAAATCACCAATAAAAACCTATTTGGGATTGATATCTTGGTTGACATTAAAACTATTCTATCTCCATCTAAAAAATTAGTCGTGTTTGATGTTGGAGCAAATCTTGGTCAGACTTCTAGTGAATTAAGTGGAACTTTTCCGATTTCCGAAATATATTCTTTTGAGCCTGATCCAATGACTTATGCTGATTTGGTATTGCAGACAAAGGCTTTTCCTGAAGTTAAAACCTTTAACATCGGGTTCGGACACAAAAAAGGCCGAGTTCAATTGAACATCAACAAAAACAGTGGGGGTAACTCTATTTTATCTATGTCTGATAGAATTAATGACTTGGCATTTGGTGAGTGGACTGAATGTATAGGTACGCAGGAAATAGAGATAACTACATTGAATTTGTTTTGTCAGGAGAAAAACATTAAGCACATTGATTTAGTGAAGTTGGATACTCAAGGATATGAACATCGAATTTTAGAAGGGGGAGATCGGGTGATAATTCCATCTTTTACAAAAGTAGTTTATATAGAAGTTTTATTTGCGGAATTGTATCAGGACCAATCGTATTTCCAAGATATTTATAAAATACTCACAGAGAGAGGTTTTAAACTTGTGGGCTTATATAATAAATTTCACAAAATTGAACCTCCTCACTACTTGCTTTGGTGCGATGCTCTATTTGTGAGTAGCTCTCTTTAAAATCTTATTATGATTGCTAGAATAAAGAATAAGATACAGTTCTCTCTTTTTAAATTAAAGATCCGGTCTTTTAGCGCTGTTGAAAAGTTTAGCCTGTTTGCAAATCTCAATATAGAGATTAAGCAAAATAAGAAAAGATTACAACCATATTATGAACACTATATAGAGAGTGTGTCAAGGGCTGATATGGCTGCATCAGTCGAGTTGGCGGCATTTATGTTTTCAATTTGCAAAATTAATCAGTTTACAAAAGTTCTCGATATGGGTTCGGGACTTAGTTCTTTTGTATTCAGATTATATGCAAAAGAAACTTCGGGAGTGAGAGTCTTCTCTGTAGATGATGATGTGGAATGGCTGGATAAAACAAAAGATTTCTTACGTCATTATGAATTGGATATCGATAATATTTTTACTTTGGATCACTTTCTGAAAAGTGATGAGACCAAATTCGATTGTATTCTTCATGATCTTAATTTTGCTGAAGTAAGAATTAACTACATTGAGCAATTAATGTCAATGGTGAAAAGTGGAGGATTGGTTGTGTTTGATGACGTTCATAAGCCAGATTACCTTTTTGCCTTATTGAAAAAATTAAATGGCATTAGATGTACTATTTTTAATCTCAAACCAGTGACGTTGGATAGTTATGGTCGGTTTTCATTGGTTGTACTGAAACATTAGGAATGGAGTTAAGTGTAATTATTCCTACCAAAGATAGAGGCGGAGTTTTCGAGCATTCTCTACGTTCAGCCATTGATGCGACTAGTCATTTACTTGCCGAAATTATTGTAGTTAATGATTCTAAAACATCAAAACCAATTATAAGTAACATTGAAAGAATAAAGTTGTTGAACAATCCAAAAGCAGGAGTAGCATCGGCCAGAAATCTTGGTGTTGCAAATTCCAATGGGAACATTTTACTTTTTCTAGATGACGATGTTGTCATTTCAAAGCAATCTGTTGATCATGTCATAAAGCTTCATAATGATCATTTCAATGCATGTTTTAATTTAAATTGGGTTTACCCTCCTGAATTGGAAAGTGAATTGGATAAAAATTTGTTTGGCCGCTTTTTACAAAAGCATGGCATGAACCACTTTAAAGGTTGGTACAACGATGAAGGATGGAGAGATAATGCACTATTCCCTTCAAAGTCAGTGTCTAGTTTTCATCTTTCTATTGCACGAAAGGACTTTTATAAAACAAAAGGGTACAACGAGACTTTTCCGCATGCTGGGTTTGAAGATTATGATTTCCCCCATCAATTGAAGAAAGCTGGCATTAGATTTTATATTGATAGCCAGGTTGTGGTATATCATAATGAAGTTGATCGATTGAATTTTAGTGGATGGATTAATAATCAGCACCGCAGAGCTGTTACTCGTAAAGTCGCGGTTGACTTAGGGTATACTGAGCTGAAAATTGAGTATGGGTTTATGAAGAAGAGAATTCTTGCAGTTCTTACGATCGGTACTCCACTTATGCTAATCTTACTTGAGTTGATGCCTAACTATAAAATGTTTGATCGCTTGTATTCTAAATTACTATCGGTGATTATTGCTATAAAGATATTTAATGGGTACAATTCCCCAATTGGTAAATGAAGGTCTCATTAAAAATCAAGATCTTAAATGCTTGTAGAGGTATTTTTAAGATCAGTTTTCTGGAAAGGGTTTTGGTGTCTTTTACCACTGGCAAATCACCACGTTCGTTTTTTGCGAAGCTAGTTCCAAACCCTTATCAATATGATGCTGGTAGCATCAGGTTGATCAATAGAAACAATATTAAAATGAAAGTAGACATTAGTGATTACATTGGTCACTACTTGTATTTTGGTTTTAGGGATGTTGATTTAAACAGGCTTTTCAATCTTTGTTTCGAGGGAAGCAACGTGTTAGACATTGGCACAAATATAGGCTGGGTTGCGCATAACCTAGCTCGAATAAGTAAAACAGGCAAAGTATTTGGATTCGAGCCAGACCCAATGAACTATGACCGTTGTGCAGAAAACTGTGTGCTAAATAGTTTAGAAAATCTTGTCATTTTTCCGTGGGGCCTTGGTTCTGCTAACGCAACTATTGGTATGGAAATCCGAACTCCCTCAAACTTTGGTGGAAATCGAATTGCCCCTTCGGGAGCAAAAAACTCAAGAGGGGTGCTTATAAAGAGACTAGATGACGTTGCCAGCATTCAGGAATTGAGTAAGATTGATTTAATAAAAATCGATGTAGAAGGTTATGAACTGAAAGTACTACAGGGGGCAGAGAAGACATTAATTAAACATCGCCCAGTTCTATTTATTGAAATAGATGATAATAACTTAAAGGATCAGAACGACAGTGCCACAGCACTTATCCAGACCTTGGTCAATTTAGGTTACCAGGATATTAGAAATGCCATAGATGATTTGCCAGTAACCTCACAAACGGACTTTACTAATTGTCACTTTGACATTATCGCTAAGTAATGTTTCATCAAAAAAAAGTAGTATATATTATCTCCAAGATTTATAAGTCACTTGCATTTGAGTGGATTACCACAGGATTAAAATCAGATTATCAACTTTCCTTTATTGTACTTAATCCATCCGTGTCCCCCATGGAGGAATTTCTTCTCAATAACAATGTAGAAGTGAAGCGTATTCGGTATAGAGGAAAGAAAGATTTTGTAGTGGCCTTTATTAAGACTTTTCTCTTTCTTATGATTAAAAGACCACAAATTGTTCATGCTCATTTGTTAGATGCCCAACTAATTGGGTTAACTGCTGCAAAGATTACTTTCATCCAAAAGCGAATTTACACACGTCACAATAGTAATTACCATCATGTTTATCATCCGCAGGGGATTCGCTTCGATTTGTGGAGTAATAGAATGGCTACACATATTGTTTCAATAAGTCAGGCTACTGATTATACTTTACTTAGACTTGAAGGTGCGTCACCAGATAAAATTGTGAAGATACCTCATGGTTTTTCGTTTAATACTTTTGATAATGTGGATGAGGGGCAAAGTATGCGTATGAAAAGGAAGTGGATGATCAGTGGACAGTATCCGGTTATTGGTGTTATTGCCCGACACATTGAGTGGAAGGGTATTCAATTTATTATTCCAGCATTTAAAAAGCTTCTTAATGAATACCCTAAAGCTATTTTGATTCTGGCTAATGCTGATGGACCATACATTAAGACAATCTCAGAATTGGTTAAAACAATCCCCTCCGCTAGTCTGGTCATCATTCCATTTGAAGAGGATGTTGCGGCACTTTATTCGACCTTTGATCTGTATATCCATACGCCTGTTGATTCGTTGTGTGAAGCTTTTGGACAAACATATGTGGAAGCTTTGGCAGCTGGTGTTCCTTCGATATTTACATTATCAGGTATTGCAGTTGAATTTATAGAAGACAATAAGAATGCACTGGTAGTCGATTTTAAAAATTCCGATAGTATTTACCAAACAATGGTTAAACTCTTAAAAGACTCGAAATTAAGAAGACGTCTTGTGGAAAACGGAAAACAGGATGTACTTTCGCGCTTTGGGATAGAACCGATGTTGATAGCATTGAGAAATTTATATGGCACCTGACCCCTTCTTTAGTGTCGTAATACCAACGTATAATCGTGCAGATTTTATAAAATTCACTATTGAGTCTGTTTTAGATCAACAATTTCAGGATTTTGAAATCATAGTAGTAGATGATGGTAGTAGTGATGAAACCGAGAGAGTAGTAAAAGATATATCTTCGCCTAAAATTCGATATTATAAAAAACAAAATGGTGAGCGGGGGGCAGCCCGTAATACTGGTGTAGATTTTTCGCGCGGTTTGTATGTTACGTTTCTCGATTCTGATGATATTCTTTACTCAAATCATTTAGCAGTATCCCATTCTGAATTGACTGAATTGAAATTTCCCCAAATTTATCATCAGGCCTATGAATTGCGATATCTAGATGGTAGAAAAAAGAAATCTGATGTAGATGCCGGCACCACTATAAATGATGCATTATTTGTAAAAGGAAATGTATTGAGTTGCATGGGAGTATTTTTGAAGTGTGATACGGCTCGTTCCATTCCCTTTAATGAAGATCGAGAATTGTCAGGCGTTGAAGATTGGGAATTATGGATTCGATTAGCAGCTCGCTATCCATTCTGCCATGGTAAAACCATTACTGGGGCATTGATGGATCATGAAGGTAGGAGTGTAATAAAAGCTAATAGGACCGAATTAGTAAAGAAAATGAACTTATTGTTTAAATATGTTTATCAGGATGATGCAGTTAAGAATGAGTATTCGAAATTTAGAGGAGTTTTAAAAGCCAATATCAATGCTTATATTAGCCTACACCTTTCGGGTAATCGAGTTGATAAATTTGTTGCAGTTAAGTTTCTTGTGAATGGCTTCACACAAAGCCCTAGAGTTTTTTTTCGGAGAAGGACATTCGCTATCCTTCGGAATTTGATTTTCAGTTGGTGACCTTGCACCAATATTTTTGAACACCATGCCTGTACTCTTTGTCTAAAATTTCAAGCCCACCTTCATTAATAATATCTATTATTCCAATTCTGTCGAATTCCCAAATGTGATCAGAGTCAGAATATATTAATGTAGAGTTTAGTTCTTGGCGATAGTTATTTAGTGGGGTTCTCTCGAAATCAGGGACCTCAATATAGATAAAGGTAAAATATTTCTTAAAGTCTATGAGAAAAGATCCAGGTGTATCTAAATGTTCAAGAATATGAGAAAGAACCAGTACTTCGAATCGCTGAGTATTTTTATAAAGATATGCCATCGCCTCGCCATGGATAAATTCCAAGTTGTTCTGAGCAAAGCTCTGCCGGGCCTTCACTATAAGTTCTCGATTAAAATCAATCCCCACTACCCTTTTCGTTTGGGTTGAAAGGAGGTATGAGAGATCACCCGTGTTGCAACCTAAGTCAAGTACACAAAAATCAGGATGTAGTTTAGACTTCAGAAACGAAAAAGATTTTGATCGAACTGGATGATTCTTGAATACCTTAAAAGATTTTTCATGCGCAAGTCTTTCAAAAATCCATTCAAGATCTAAGTATAGTTTAAATTTGCGTTCATTAGATAAGGGAATAATTTTATCTAGTTTATAAAAAAAGGACAATAGTAAGTGATATTTTTTTTCCCTTTCGAATTTTAAGTTCATTTAAATGAGGTTATTCGATGCAAAATAACATTTTAATCTTAACATATTGGAGTTTTCAGGATGCGCTAATTCAAACATACACACTTCCTTATGTTAGGATAATAAGAAAACAACTCTCATTTGAAAATTCAGTTTTTTTAATTACGCTTGAAAAGCAAGAATCTCGTCTCTCCTTGATAAAGAAAGACAAGATTAAGACTAGTCTTAGAAATGAAGGAATTATTTGGTTATCGTTTTCTTACAAACCTTTCGGAGTCGGGGCTTTTTTTCTTTGGATAAAAATAGGAGCGCAACTTGCTCAATTAATCATTTCGAGAAGAATTTCTACAATTCATAGCTGGTGTACACC
>JBATLM010000192.1:0-23841 GCA_049289315.1 Cyclobacteriaceae bacterium | reverse complement strand
CATGATGGCAGCTATTTGTACAATGCCCATAGAAGACATCTTTGCGTTATTCCGAAATTGTCTTCCAAAGTGTTCTTTGTCAGGAAAAATTTCATCTTGCATAGGAAGAAAAACGCCAGCACTATCTACGAGATAGATAACCGGCAATCTGTTTTCCATCGCAATTTCCTGTGCTCTTAAATTTTTCTTAGCCGTGATTGGAAACCAAGCGCCTGCCTTTACTGTGGCATCATTGGCAACGATCATACATTGCCTTCCCATTACATAGCCAATACCCGTGACAACGCCTCCTGAAGGGCACCCTCCCTCTTCCTCGTACATCCCGTCCCCTACAAAAAGACCAACTTCTAAAAACTCAGATTTTTTATCAATCAAGTAATCTATTCGTTCACGCGCTGTAAGCTTTCCTTTTTTGTGCTGACTTTCAATTTTCTTCTCACCACCTCCTAACTTTGTGAGTTTCTCACGATGCTTCAGTTTCGCACATAGCTGCTTGAAAAGATCCTCATTCTTATTAAATTCCAAATCCATAATCTCTACAATCCAATGATTAATTCTTCTCTGCTGCCTTTTTCCTGTCTTTGTCTATTCTCTTCTTATTCTTTCCAAGAGGCGCCAAAAAATGCTTAGGGTTACTATCAAAGTGCACGGCAAGGGTGTCAAGGTTCAACAGCAAACGGTTCAGATTCACATAAAGCGAATCGTCTGTCATCAGTTTGCTCACAGTATTATCGCCACTGTTTAGTTTCGAAAGTGTACTGTTTAAATTATCAAGTGTCTGTTGTGTTTTTGCTACTGTCTTATTCAACTCCATTTGCTTCAGCGTGTCTGAGAAAGTTTTGAAGTTGCCAATGACCGGACGAAGGTCTCTAAGAGTAACTGTAAGGTTATCAGAAGTGCTCTTAAAGCTTGCTGATAACTCTTTCATTTTTTCATCGGTAGTAATCAGCGTACGATTTACAAGTCCGGGGGTGTATGCTAATTTCATAAATAGGGTATCCAACCTTGCTGAGTTAATGGCAAGATTGTCTAGCACAGCATTCAACTTCCGTAAAGTAGTTTGCACATTGTTGGCAACAGGCTCTGCTGTTTCAGTAAATACATCAAAAATTCCTCTGGCTGCCTCAGATAGAATAGTGTCTCCTGGTGTGAGGGGCTTTAGTTTATTTCCAATGTTCAGTAAAATGGATTTGCTCCCTAGGAAATCGCTATTCAATATGGCGGTAGCAGAATCGCCAAGGATAATCTCTGAATCAATTTCTAACTCAACGAGTACTTTGTTTACCTCTCCCTGCACGATTCGAATGTTACTCACCCTCCCTACCGCATAACCGTTTACCAGTACAGGGTTGGATTTTGACAACTGATCCACGTTGTCATAAATAGCGTAGTATTTATTGTTTGCACTCAAAAAATCTATTCCTTTTAGATAGTTGAATCCTAAGTACAACAGTACCAACGCAATGGTCACAAACAAACCTACTTTTACCTCTTTATTCACAACTGCTAGTTTACGGATTCAATTTGATTTTTGTACTCTTTGAAGGCACGATATATACCTGAAGCTATCAAATCCTGACCTTGTTTACTCGATAAGTACTTTTCTTCATTTGGATTGGTCAGATATCCCACTTCAACAAGCACACTAGGCATACTGGTTCGCCAAAGCACCCAAAAACCTGCTTGTTTTACACCGAGACTTCTCCTACCCACACGATCTTTAAACTGATTCTCTATAAGATCGGCCAATTTCACGCTGCTTTCCTGATATGCACTTTGTGCCAGACTAAATAGTATATAGGATTCAGGGGTGCCGGGGTCAAATCCTTCGTATCGTTCTTCATGATTTGAGTCTAAAAGAATTACGGAGTTCTCTCTCTTTGCCACTTCCATATTGCCATCTGCTTTACCAGGTCCCATCACATACGTCTCTGTCCCATGAACATCTGCCCTACTCAATGCGTTGGCATGTATGGATATAAATAAATCCGCTTTATTTTTATTGGCAATATTGGCCCTTTCATCAAGCGCGATATATCGATCATCTGTCCTCGTATAAATTATTTTTACACCAGGCACATTCGCCTTAATGTAATTGCCCACCTTCATGGCTACACTTAGCGTAATATTCTTTTCTAAAACCTTCTCCCCATGAGTTCCCGGGTCGTGCCCACCATGACCTGCATCAATTACTATTGTATCCACCTTAAAATCTGTCCGAAGAGGGGCAGAAGATGAGATTAGCAAGGTTATTGCTATTAGTAATGCTTTGAATCCGATATTCTTCACTGGCTTAATGATGTCTGGAGTAATTGCAATAACTTTACGCAAAGTTGTGAATTTTTCACTAAAAGCTAAACACCTGGAAATCAAACCAGCAGGCGTGGGGAAACATTTTTTTTTCATTTTTACGATACTTTCGTTTCTTTCTATTTCAGGTTTTGCCCAGGTAGAGAACCCAATTCAAGCCCCTGAACTTGCCTTACCTGCCCGATTAGATACATTACCGACAGATTCTGCAAGGCTATTACACAAAAACGATACCTTAATTAATAAAGCGGATTCACTCGGCATAAAGCAGGATTCCCTCAAAACCCCTCCTCCCAAAAGTGATATAGAGACAACCATCTTCTATTCTGCCAGAGATTCTATCAATTCAAGCCTTGAAAGTAAGATCATTAAACTGTTTGGGAATGCCAAAATCAAGTATGGTGAAATAGAATTAGAAGCTGATGAGATCATCATAGACTATGAAAACTCTACCATTACCGCCAGAGGTCAACTAGACTCATTGGGGCAGCGAGTCGGTTATCCCGTGTTTAAGAACGGAAATGAAGTCTACGAAACAAAGGGCATTGTATACAATTTCAAGTCGAAAAAAGCCAAAATATCTGAAGTCGTAACCCAGCAGGGAGAAGGTATCGTTCATGGAGATGTTGTTTTTAAAAATGAGAAGAATGAATTGTTCACCATTGGCAATGCCTACACCACTTGCAATCTTGCGCATCCTCACTTTAGAATAGTATCTAAGAAGGCAAAAGCGATTCCCAACGACAAAATTGTCACAGGTCCCTTTTACATGGAGCTGAATGATGTTCCTCTTCCCCTCGGCTTTGCTTTTGGAATGTTTCCTGCCCAAAAGAAAAGTGCCTCAGGAATAATGGTGCCGTCATATGGCGAAGAGGCAAGAAGAGGTTTCTTCCTCAAGAATGGAGGATACTATTTTGACATCAGTGATTATGTAAAGCTTACCCTCAGCGGTGACTTGTACAGTAAGGGATCTTCTGCGTTGTATATCAATTCCTTATACCGAAAGCGGTATGCCCACAACGGTAGTCTAAACTTCAGCATGACCAACAACAGACTTACTACAAATATTGAGGACAATCAGAAAATACGAGATTTTAGGCTGGCCTGGAGTCATTCCCCTCAATCCAAAGGAACAGGGCGCTTCTCTGCTTCTGTCAATGCAGCTACCTCAAGTTTTACCAACAACAACCTGTTAGGAATAAACACCAACCCAAATGCCACTAACATTGATAACTCCTCAAGGAAGTTAAGTTCTAATATTTCTTATTCTAAAACTTTTAAAGGCACTCCCTTTTCAATGGGCATTAACATGAGACACAATCAAGACCTGGTAACCAAACGGGTTGACATACCGCTACCTGATGTAAGTTTTAATGTCAATAATATTTACCCCTTTAAAAAATCTAATAATGAAGCATTGGAAAATTTCGTTGTTAAGTACACTGCAAGAGGCACCAACCAAATTACCAATAGCCTCGGTCCTATTGGTAATGTAGCTGATAGTATCATCCCATTCAATTTCGATAATCTTTCTACCTTTTTACAAAATTCCAGAAAAGGTGTTCGTCACGAAATTCCAATCGGCACATCTGTAAAAGCACTTAAACACTTTACAATTTCCCCATCGATCAACTACAATGAAATATGGTATTTCGAAAAATTGACCTGGGGGCTTGATGAAACGGAACAAGCAATTGTTTTAGATACTATCAAGCAATTCAACAGAATCTCCAATTACTCCACAGGAGTTTCGCTCAACACGAGGATTTACGGAATGTACATATCAAAAAATCCTGACAAAAAAATTAAAGCAATTAGACATGTGGTGAACCCAAGTATCTCTTATAGCTATCAACCTGATTTCACAGACCCGAAATTTGGATATTATCAAACATTTACGACTACTAACGGAACAGTTATTCAAAAATCTCGACATCAGGGCTCACAGTTTGTCTATGGCCAATCAGCCCAAAGTAAACAGAGTGCCATGGGCTTCAGCCTTGGTAACAATCTGGAGGTGAAAGTAAAAAATGCTACCGACTCAGTAGCAAGAAAAATTTCGCTTTTGAATAACCTCTCCGTGTCAACCAATTACAATTTTGCAGCAGATTCTTTTAAATTATCACCATTTTCTTTAAGTGCCAACACCAATATCCTTAACGACAAAATCAATATAAATATGGGGGCTATTCTAGATCCTTATCAATATAGAATAGACCGCATAGGAGATTCTGAAACAGATCTTGGCAAGATTTACGAAACTAAGATCAGCAGATTCACCTGGCAAGATGGCTTTAACCTTGGACAGATTACAAGTTTCAATCTATCCTTCGGCACGAACTTATCCCCCAAGGGAAATGAAAAAGATGCAGATACCAGGAGTAAAATATCGCAATCAAATATCTCTCAGAGCGATAAAGAATTCTTACTCCAAAACCCCGATAGCTATATTGATTTTAGTATTCCCTGGAACTTAAGGGTAAACTATAATTTGGCATACAGTAAACAGGGAAGGCAGGAATCCAACACTACACAAGCTGTCAGGTTCAACGGAGATTTATCTTTGACAGAAAAATGGAAGGTGGTTTTCAATTCTGGTTACGATCTAGAAAGTAAGGAATTCACCCAAACCACCATTAATATCAATCGCGATCTTCATTGCTGGCAGGTCAGCTTAGGTTGGACTCCGTTCGGAGCTTTTCAATCGTACAATTTTTCAATCGGAGTCAAATCAGGAATGCTTAGGGACTTGAAATTGGATAGAACCCGTGGTTTCTTTGATATTCGCTAAATAAAGTAAATTATAGTTTACTCAGCCATCCTTCAACCTCTTCCAGTGTTGGGTTCTTCACATCTTCTAACTTCATTTTCTTTCTCGTACCACAAACATCATTAAACAACTTTGAAGCTTTCTGCTCTTTTAGTTTTGATTTGGTAGTCAATGAAAGTTTTTGAAGAATAGGCAACAATTCTTCTCTGATACCCAAACCACTCAATTCAAGTTCAATGTTTGCCGCTTTCTTTTCGGGCTTCATCTGAGGGAAGAAGATCACATCTTGTATTGATGCTGAGTTGGTCATTATCATGGCCAGGCGGTCAATACCAATACCCAAACCTGCAGTTGGTGGCATACCATATTCCAGTGCACGCAAATAATCTTCATCCAAAGTCATCGCCTCGTCATCTCCGCGCTTGCCCAATTCCAACTGTTCTTCGAAGCGTGCACGTTGATCCAACGGATCATTTAATTCCGAGAAGGCATTACAAATTTCCTTCCTGTTACAAATGGCTTCAAAGCGCTCAACTAGTCCCGGCTTGGTTCTATGTTTCTTCGCCAACGGTGACATCTCTACCGGGTAGTCAGTAATGTAGGTAGGTTGAATTAAGTTGTGCTCGCACTTTTCCCCAAATACCTCATCTATCAACTTGCCCTTACCCATGCTCTCGTCCACTTTTACATTCAGTTGCTTACAAGTAGCGCGAAGTTCAGTCTCACTCATTTCTGAGATGTCGATGCCCGTAAAATGCTCGATGGCCTCGTACATAGTGAACCGTTTCCATGGACGTTGAAAGTCAATGACATTTTCCCCTACCTGCACCTTGGTAGTTCCGTGCAAATCGATAGCCACTTTCTCTACCATCTCCTCCACCATATCCATCATCCAGTTGTAGTCTTTGTAGGCTACGTACAACTCCACTTGAGTAAACTCAGGATTATGAAAACGGGACATCCCTTCATTACGAAAATCTTTACTGAACTCATACACTCCTTCTATCCCTCCTACAATCAATCTTTTTAGATAGAGTTCATTTGCAATACGTAAGTACAAAGTCATATCCAGGGTATTGTGATGCGTCTTAAAAGGACGCGCAGCAGCCCCACCATACAAAGGTTGTAGTATGGGTGTTTCTACCTCCAGATAACCTTTATCATTGAGATACTCGCGCATGGAATTGACCAACTTCGTGCGCTTAATAAATGCTTCCTTTACCTGAGGATTCACTACCAGATCCACGTAGCGCATGCGGTACCTTTGCTCTGGATCCGTAAACGCATCATGCAATGTTACCTTACCACTTTCATCTACGGTCTCTTTTACTATAGGCAATGGACGGAGTGACTTTGATAAAATTTTAAAACTATTAACATGAATAGAAGTCTCGCCTGTTTTGGTGGTAAACACATAGCCCTGTACACCTATTATATCTCCAATGTCTAAAAGTTTTTTAAAAACAGTATTGTATAGCGTTTTGTCCTCATCAGGCGAAACGTCATCTCTTCTCACATATATTTGAATTCTTCCCGTAGCATCCTGCAACTCCGCGAATGAGGCATTGCCCATGATTCGCCTAGACATAATACGACCCGCAATGGATACACTTTTATAGTCAATCTTCTGCTTTGGGTAGTTCTCCAGTATTTCTTTTGCAGAAACATTCACCGGAAACAAATCTGCTGGATAGGGATTAATACCTAATTTGATTAGGTCTTCCAGTGCTTGCCTTCTTATTACTTCCTGTTCACTTAATTGCATCGAATTGCGGCTGTTGATTTTATATAAAGTGTGCAAAAATAATGATTTAGGCTTAGAGCCCCTAAGCACCCTCATTTCTTGCTCCCAAATTTCACATCGCGATGCTCTTGCCTCGAACGCAGCAAAATAAGCTTCAAACGGGTGATCTGAAAACCTAATTAGGCAGACTTTCTCCTAGCGAGTTCCGTCCTGATTTGCGTCAATTCACGGCTACTTTGACCCGCCACAGAGGTATTCTCCTCTGCCCTGCGAAGCAGGTACGGGATAACGGCTTTCACAGGTCCATATGGAAGATACTTAGCCACATTATACCCCTCTTTAGCAAGGTTAAAAGAAATCGGATCACTCATACCAAAGAGTTGTGCAAACCAAACCCTGCTATCATTGTTTTTCAGACCATGCTTCTCCATCAACACAGTAAGATATTGATTACTAAAATCATTGTGCGACCCGCACATAAGGGAAATACGCTGTTTGCTGTCCATACAAAAGGCAAGCGCTTTATTAAAACTATCGTCTGTTGCTTCCTTGGAAGGCTGGATCGGATCTGCGTAGTTCATTTTTTCAGCGCGCTCTCTCTCCTTCTCCATATAAGCGCCTCGCACCATTTTCACACCAAGCTGATAGTTATGCATGGTAGCATCATGATGCGCATTACGCATGTTGGTAAGCATATCTGCCCGGTACATTTGAAATGTGTTGAACACAATTGCTGAAGTAGTATTGTACTTCTGCATCATTTCGTATGCTAATTGATCGATAGGATTCTGAATCCATGTCTCTTCCGCATCTATTAGTACCTTAATTTCGTATTCGTGTGCCTTCCTGCAAATTTTGTCTACCCGTGTTCTCACACGCTCAAATGCCGATTCTTCTTCAGAGGTTAATGCTTTTTTTGAATTGATTTTTTCGAGCAAAGCTGTATCCGCCAATCCAGTCATTTTAAAAACACCAAAAGGAATATTATTATTATCCTTTGCAGCTTCAAATGTCTCTAGAATTTCAGCCGTTGTGTTGTCAAAGCCTTCTTCAGTTTCAGCTCCCTCCACTGAATAATCAAGGATGGCACCTACTTTAAAGTCACCAAGTTTTTTTATGATTGGTCTGCATTGCTCAATATTTTCACCTCCGCAGAAGTGATCAAAAACAGTGTATTTAATAAGACCTTTGATTGGCAAGTGAAGGAATAACCCCAATCTAACTGCTCTTGTAGCGAGACCTGATATCACCGGATTATTTACCAATGTGAAAATGAAATTGGCCTTCTTCAGCTCAGCATCACTTTTGTAAGAAAACGCAATTGCAGTGTCTTCAAATTTTACTTTTGTATCAACTTCCATAAGTCCTGTTTATGAGCCTAAATATAACAGTGATGGCAATTCTTTTAGCCTATTTTTATATGTACAGTTAATAAATGAGTTATTTTGTTCGAATTACAGGAGCAAGCTGAAATATGATTTTTGACGACTGGCGAAGTTGGACCGCTAACAAAAATAACGCGCTGCTAATAGCCGGCCCATGCAGTGCCGAAAGCCCTGAGCAGCTGATTCAGGTGGCTACTTATTTGCATAAGATGGGGATCGGTATCATGCGAGCCGGGGTTTGGAAACCCAGAACAAGACCCAATTCGTTTGAAGGCAAAGGTGTTGAGGCACTTAAGTGGCTTCAGGCACTAAAACAGCAAGTTCCTACTAAGGTAGCTACAGAAGTAGCCTCGCCCCAGCATGTTGAAGCTGCACTAAAATATGGTATTGATGTATTGTGGTTAGGTGCACGCACAACTGTAAATCCCTTTCTCGTTCAAGAAATAGCCAATGCACTCCAAGGAGTCGATATTCCAATCATGGTCAAGAATCCTATCAACCCGGAATTGGCACTTTGGCAAGGTGCTATTGAACGGATTTATAATAGTGGTAACAAGAAAGTAGCCGCTATCCACCGTGGGTTTTCTTCTTATCAAAAGTCCAAATTCAGAAACACACCCAGTTGGCAAATTGCCATTGAATTGAAATCCAACTTCCCTTCCTTACCCCTCATTTGCGACCCAAGTCATATTGCGGGCAACAGAGAAATGATTTTTGAAGTAAGTCAAAAGGCGCTGGACCTGGGCTACGATGGTTTGATGATTGAAACACACCCTGAGCCTGAACTCGCACTCAGTGACGCAAACCAGCAAGTAAGCTTGGAAGAGTTAAGCAAAATAATAGACCAACTCAGGTTTGCTAAAAGGCATTCCAATGACGCATTCTTCATCAGCCAGTTGGAGCAACTAAGAGAAAAGATCGATCACATTGATCAGGAGTTGATAGAAGTGTTGTCCATCCGGAAACAGTTAATTGAAAAAATAGGAGACTACAAGAGAGAGAATAATGTCACCGTGTTCCAATTGGAGCGCTGGAATGAAATTCTCAATTCAAGAACCATGTGGGGCAATGGCAAGAACCTTACCCCTGAATTCATACAAGAGATATACAAAGCCATCCATGACGAATCCATTCGCATTCAAACGGAGATAATGGGGCAAGAAACAGAAAATAAAAAATAGTGCAAAGCGTAATTATTAAGCGGCAGATTGGTCAATCGCTAAGGGATATATTGGCCCAGAAAAGTTATAGCAAAGTAGGGGTATTGTTAGATGCCAATACCGAAAACCTGTGCCTTCCTCTGATCCAAAATGAAATTCCAGATATTGAATTGTTAAGGGTGGAAGCGGGTGAACAGTTTAAAACCTTGGAGACTTGCCAAAGCATTTGGGAGCAGCTTACCAACAAGGGTTTTGATCGGCACTCCATGCTCATTGTGTTGGGAGGCGGGGTGCTGGGAGATATGGGCGGATTTTGTGCCTCTACATTCAAAAGAGGAATCGATTTCATTTTGGTGCCCACCACCCTGCTTTCTCAAGTAGATGCCAGCGTGGGCGGTAAGTTGGGTATTGATTTCATGGGCTTCAAAAATCATATAGGTCTCTTCAGAGAACCTACTGCCACCCTAATTTCTTCTAATTTCTTGTCAACACTGCCAACGAGGGAATTGAGATCGGGCTATGCGGAAGTGATTAAGCATAGTTTGATTGCTGATCAAGGAAAATGGAAAAGCATTAATAAGAAGGGGCTAGATGGGCAAGATTGGGAGGATCTCATCGATTTTTCTTTCCAGTTTAAATCCGGCATTGCCGAAACCGATCCTTATGAAGGCGGCATCCGAAAGATTTTAAATTTTGGCCATACCATTGGTCATGCTGTCGAAAGTTGTTGCCTCAAGACAGAAGCTCCATTATTTCATGGTGAGGCCATTGCAGTAGGGATGGTTGCGGAATCCCATATTTCCTTTCAAAAGGGAATGCTGAAAGAGCCCGACCTGAAAGAGATAACGAATTACATCAAAGGCGTATTCGGAAAGGAAGAACAACTACCTGCAACCGACTCCATATTGGAATGGGTGACTCAAGACAAGAAAAATAAAGGCAATAAAGTGCTAATGGCCCTACTTGAAGGAGTAGGTCATGCGGTGTGGGATGTAGAGGTTAACGAAAATGAAATTCGTAGTTCATTAGATTACTATCGCTCACTTTAGATATAGTGAGCCTCGTTTTCATCATTAGAATCTATTTCTTTCTTTAATGTTTGTTTAAGATCCTGCGCCTTTTTCACCAAGTAGTCCTTCGTTTTCTGACCACGAGAGCCAGAAAGTAACCAAGCGGTAAAAAGAGCAGCACCTCCTGCCAACCCTAATCCAATTGCAAATTTTTTAGTTGCACCCATGTTGTTATAAACCACAAATCAAATTAAAATGTTTCACTCCAAAGTAAAAAGGATGACTAATATTTATTTTTTTAACTTAAGCCTCCATGCCTAACCTACTTCTCAAGTGCGCACCCCAAGTAGGGGGAACCATCCTGAAGCTGCCTTCCTCAAAAAGTATCAGTAACCGTGCCCTAATTTTAGATGCACTGTCAGGTGGCCGATCGACCATTAGTAACCTGGCCACGGCCCGGGATACCCAACTTATGAAAAGCCTACTGGCCACTCCTGACAAAACCATGGATGCCATGGATGCCGGCACCACCATGCGCTTCCTTACCTCATATTATGCCATTTCAGGGCAAAATAAGGTACTTACCGGAACACCGAGAATGAAGGAAAGGCCAATCGGCTTGCTGGTAAATGCTTTAAGAGAAATTGGAGCAGATATCGATTACTTGGAAAAGGAAGGATTTCCTCCCCATGAGGTCAAAGGCTTTACCTCTCAGAAAACCACCGAAATATCCCTGCCAGGGAATGTCAGCAGCCAATATATATCTGCTTTGATGATGATTGCCCCAATTTTGCCGGAAGGACTTACTATTAACCTGGAGGGGAAGGTCGGAAGCTGGCCTTACATTGAAATGACGGCTGCCTTGATGACCAGTTTTGGAGGAAGGTCTACTATGAAGAACGGAAAGGTGGTTATACCACATGGCCAATACCAGTCGGCTAGCATTACAGTAGAACCCGACTGGTCTGCCTTAGGTTATTGGTACGCCATAGTGGCTTTGGCACAAAAGTCCTCCATTACACTTTGCCATGTTTCCTCGTCTTCCATCCAGGGAGATCGAGTAATTGTAGAAATTATGGAACAGCTCGGGGTAAGTACCCGCTTCGAAAATGGGAATGCCATTCTCAGCAAAACAGATTCTGTCAAAGAGCATTTGGAATGGGATTTCACCGACTGCCCCGATTTGGCCCAAACGGTGCTTCCGGTTTGCGCTATGAAAGAGGTGCGAGGTACCTTTACTGGCCTGGAAAGCCTTTACATTAAAGAGACAGACCGGATTGCTGCCCTGCAAAATGAATTGAATAAGGTGGGGGCAAAGTTGAAGGAAACGTCACAAGGAGTTTTCTCCCTTACTCCTGGAAAGGTTCCATCAGACAAAATAAAAATCAATACCTATCACGATCATCGCATGGCTATGGGGTTTGCTCCATGGGCAACACTAATGGATTTAGAAATTGAATCCCCTGAAGTTGTTAATAAGTCCTACCCAGAATTTTGGGACGATTTGAAGGGCCTCGGTTTTCAAGAAGTGATTTCTTAGTAAAGAGAAAAGTTAAGTTGCATACAACTATCAAAACAATCTATATCCCAAAATAAAGGAGAACACATTATAATTTGATTGCCAATCTGAATATCGTTTAAGAATATTTCGAGAGCCATACCTTATTTCAATCATACATTTCTTATTGAAATTGTAGCCCATTCCATAAACAAGACTGCTTCCAGACGTTATTTCAACTACCCTAGTACTGGCTTGATTTACAAAACCAACTTGAGAGCTAAAGTCAAAATCAAATATATAAGAAGCATTGATAAATACTTTTGACTTTTGATTTAAGAAAATATAGTATCTAATTCCAATAGGCAATTCAATAGATTTATACTCAACAATGGCCAATCTATTTGGCGCAAAAGCATTTGAACCGAAGTTAATTTTTTCCGCCTTGTAGAATTGATATGTAGGCTCCGCAATAAATGACCATTTACTATTATTAAATGGCATGACAATTTCGGCCTCAAGGCCTATTCTAGGGGATACTTCAGCATCAAACTCTGTATCCAAAGTACCGAACGATCCACTACTAATTGATAACGAGGAATAATTAACTCCTACCCTTAAGTTCAAATCAAAAAAATCACCTTTTGGTCTTATATAAGCAATCTCATAAGATACACCCTTGCACTGATTGAATCTAATAAACAAATTAAGAAGTGCTTTTTCCTTATATTGAAGTCTACTAAAGTCATTACTTTGCAAAGTTTGACAATTTAGATCATTCCATAATTGCTGCCTGTACTGATTATTGGTTAGAATTTTCTTATCTGAGGTCCTATAATTCATAAAAACCAATTGTTCAATATCAGTATCTTCCATTTGATAGAAGTACCTTATAAGACTTGCCTCTTCATATGCAAACAAAGAAGCTTTGCCCTCAAGAACAACTTTCAAAAATAATTGCTCTTCATTAAAAATTGGATTCTTTAATTTACTCATTGATTCTATCACATCGCTGGATCGATCAATATTAACTATTGCTCGAATATACCTATTCTTTGTTCCAATTATTCCAAATTCCTTAGTATTCGCAAAAGATCCAACTACTACTTCCGTTGCATCAGAAAGCTTGTATTCGAACTCCTTCGGATTATCTTTCCAATCAATGTTTTTGATTTGGCATTCAATTTTTTCATCATTGTTATTGATGATATACCCCGCCTGAAAAGCAATTTGAGAAAAGCCGCATAAGGAGTTAAACAGGCAAGAAACCAAAAAGAGAATAAGTTTTTTCTTCATGAAGATCTAGAGATAGTAAATACTTAGCGAATATAGCTAGCAAAATCATATCCGCTTCACATCCATACCGAGAATTTCGTTTACTATTTAAAGGTTCCAAAAGACCTCCAAAAGAGGCCATTTATGATATCCATGTTGCCTTACTTCAACTATCGAATAGACCACAGCACCTTTAGCTTCAAAAGCACTTCGTTTATGATGGCATCAGGGAATTAAAATACTCAGTTGCTTTTAAGAGCCTGCTACCATACCAGCTAAAAAACTGCCCATCTACAAGTATTAATTTGGCATGAGGAATTATTCTTTGAAGTTCCGTAAAGTGTTTCTCGCTGAAAGGATAAGGTTCAGAGGAGAGAAAAACATAATCAGAATTGGTGTCTCGAATTTGTTCTAAGGAAAGCTCAGGATAACGAATGTTGTCGAGCACATTGGTTAAACCCATTTGCCTAAGCATGGTGTCAATGAATGTCCCCCTACCTGCACCCATCCAGGGATTGCGCCAAATGAGGTAAAGTACACGGGCCTCGCGTTTTTTAATTTGAGAAAACGCTTCGGTAATCTGGCCATTAATTGCATTGCCTTTTTCAAGCCTATCCGTCAATTCTCCTACTGCATTGATCATCTCTAATGCATCATCAAGAGTAACAATATCACTCATCCACACAGGATACTTCTCTTGTAAAGTTTCGATGCTCTCCTTATCGTTTTCTTCCTTATTGCCTATAATCAAATCAGGTCGTAATGAATCAATTATATCGAAGTGCAGTTTTTTTGTTCCACCTACTTTAGTTTTCGATGTAAACCAACTTGAGGGGAGTTCGCAAAACTTTGTAACCCCAACTACCCTATCCCCTAAGCCCAAATCGTGAAGTAATTCAGTTTGAGAAGGCACTAAGGAAACAATACGTTGTGGTGGATAATTAAACTTCACTTCATTACCCATTTGATCTGTTACTGTTTTCTGCTGTGTAGTCATCCCGTAAACAAAAAAGGCCTCTGAAGTTACAGAAGCCCTTTCTTTAAATAATAGATTTCTTACTTAATATATCTGTAGTCCTCCCCTGGTTTCAAGTTCAACACCACTTCGTGAATCAATTTAATTACATTTTCCACATCATCTTTATGCACTGTTTCTACAGTAGTATGCATGTATTTCAGCGGAAGTGAAATCAAAGCGGAAGCAACTCCTTCTGCCGAATAGGCAAATGAATCGGTATCCGTTCCTGTTGACCGGGATACCGCCTGACGCTGGAAAGGTATCTTTTTCTTGTCGGCAATTTTAATGATTGTTTTCAAAACATTGTTTTGAACGGCTGGTCCATAGCATAATACCGGTCCGTCTCCACACTTTAGATCTCCACTTTCTTTTTTGTTGTACATAGGTGAACCTGTATCATGCGTTACATCTGTACAAATGGCTAGGTCTGGCTTTAATCTTCTTGAAATCATTTCGGCTCCTCTCAATCCAATTTCTTCTTGTACTGAGTTGACGATATATAAACAGAAAGGAAGTTTCTTTTTACTTTCTTTTAGTCTTCGAGCCACCTCAGCAATCATAAAACCACCCATACGGTTATCCAATGCACGGCCCGTCAAATAATTTTTATTTAACTCTATCAACTCATCTTCGAAGGTAATCACACAACCTACGTGTACCCCTAGTGCTTCAACTTCCTTTTTAGACTCGCACCCAATATCAATAAAGATATTTTTGAGCGTAGGCGTTTCTTCTTTTGCATTATCGCGAACGTGGATTGCAGGCCAGCCAAAAACTCCTTTCACAACTCCTTTTTCAGTATGAATATTCACGCGCATCGATGGCGCAATCTGATGGTCAGAACCTCCATTTCTTCTCACATAGATATATCCCTCAGGCGTGATGTAATTCACAAACCAGGAAATTTCATCTGCATGTGCTTCGATCACTACTTTGTATTTTCCTTTAGGATTAATCACCCCTACTGCAGTACCATAGGTATCCACGATATATTCATCCGTGTAGGGCTTTATGTAATCCAGCCAAATCTGCTGACCCGTATGTTCAAAACCTGTTGGTGATGCGTTATTTAAATAGTCAAATAGAAATTTTTTACTCTTCTTGTCCATAGTAATCTGAATTATAAATTATAACGGGATATTTCCGTGTTTCTTCTTGGGCAATTTAGCCACTTTATTTTCTAACATCTGGAAGGCGCGAATCAATTTTTCCCGGGTCTGATCCGGATAAATTACCTCATCAATATATCCACGGTGCGCTGCCCTGTAGGGGTTGGCAAACTTACGTGTATACTCATCTACCTTCTCGTTCAGTTTTGCTTCAGGGTTCTCCGCATCAGCAATTTCCCGTTTGAAAATAATTTCCGCTGCTCCTTTGGCACCCATTACAGCAATTTCTGCAGTCGGCCAAGCATAGTTGAGGTCTGCACCAATATGTTTTGAATTCATCACATCATAAGCACCACCATATGCTTTACGAGTAATCACGGTAACGCGTGGCACGGTGGCTTCAGAAAATGCATACAATAGTTTTGCTCCATTGGTGATAATCGCATTCCACTCTTGATCTGTACCTGGTAGAAATCCGGGTACATCTTCCAACACCAACAGCGGAATATTAAAGCAATCACAAAAGCGAACAAACCTTGCTCCCTTCACACTGGCATCAATATCCAAAACACCTGCCAATGACGCTGGTTGATTACCTACAATACCAATACTCCTTCCGGCAATTCGTGCAAAGCCAACAACAATATTTTCAGCAAAATTTTTATGTGCCTCAAAGAAACTTCCCTGATCTACAATTCCGTCAATCACTTCCCGCATATCGTAGGGCTGATTGGGATTATCTGGAATAATGCTATTCAATTTTTCTCTTACCTCTTCTGATGGTGTATAGTCCAGTCGTGGAGCATCTTCTTCACAATTTTGTGGCATGTAGCTCAACAACTGCTTGATCTGATTAATACATTCCATCTCATTGGTAGAAGCAAAATGCGTTACTCCACTTTTCATACTATGCGCACTGGCTCCGCCAAGTTCTTCTGCTGTTACATTTTCATGTGTTACAGTCTTTACCACATTGGGTCCTGTCACAAACATGAAAGATGTATTCTCTACCATAAAAATAAAATCTGTCATGGCTGGTGAGTAAACTGCACCACCTGCACATGGCCCCATGATAGCCGATATCTGAGGGATTACCCCCGATGCCATCACGTTGCGATAAAAAATATCTGCATATCCACCTAGTGATACCACGCCTTCCTGAATACGTGCACCTCCTGAATCGTTCAACCCAATTAATGGTGCACCATTTTGCATGGCCAACTCCATTACTTTTACGATTTTTTCAGCATGGGTTTCAGAGAGAGATCCACCAAACACGGTAAAGTCCTGAGAAAACACATAGACGAGTCTGCCATTAACAGTGCCGTAGCCAGTTACTACTCCATCTCCCAGATAATATTCTCTATCAAGACCGAAGTCCTTGCATCGATGCATTACAAATTTACCCAACTCCTCAAACGACCCCTCGTCCATCAATAAGTGAACGCGTTCACGAGCTGTTAATTTATTTCTTGCATGCTGTTGTTCAATTCTTTTTTCTCCACCACCTAGGAGTGATTCCTGGTTTTTTCGGTGCAACTCATCAAACTTTTTACCCAGTTCCTGAGAGTCAACTTTTCGCTTCGTCATTGATTTTTATTTGATAGAATTCAACTCGAAATATAGGCAAAACAATAGCCCAAGACGCTCTATTCAAATAATTTCTAGGCAAAAAAAGAAGCTGCCACTCCATGTGACAGCTTCTGCAAAACCGGTAGAATAGCAGGTATCTACCGCTCCAGCTCTACTCATTGCACCTTAACCTAAACGCACTAGCTGGATTGATCTTCAGACGAATCAATTTTATTGGCCAGATTTTGAACTTTACTCTTGATGTTGTCAAAAGTTGATCTGGCACCCTCTCGGATGTCTTCCCAGGTTTCCTCTGTTGCATCTTCCACATCGTCAATTGTTTTCTCCAACTCCGAACGCTGACCTGTCAAATCTTCCTTGGTTTCAATCAATTCTTCTTTAGCATCTTCTGATGCATCCTCAAATCCTTGGATACTTTATCTAGTTTTCTATCGATATCGTCCCTAAGCTCTCTAAGGTTCTCTGCCAACTGCTCACGATCCTCACGCATCTCCTCTTTGAATTCTGCAGTGGTATTATCGCTTTCTTTTGGTTGTGTACATTGTGAGAATGTAAATCCTATCAACCCTACCACCATCAATGTCATTAACTTTTTCATTTCTTTTCTATTTAGGTTTTGCAAAAAATTTTAAAAATTAGTAACCGCAATTAGATTGCCATTATTTCTTTCTTGATCTCGTCTTTGGTCTTTCCCAGTTTTTTCTGGATGCGACCAATCAATTCATCTTCCTTTCCTTCAGCGAAGCTCAGGTCATCTTCTGTAAGTTGTCCATACTTTTGCTTCAGTTTCCCTTTAACTTCGTTCCAGTTTCCTTTTAACTCTAGCTTATTCATAGTCATATTTTTTTAATTGTTATTTCTACTATAACAGTAGGAATAACTGTGCCATGCTTCCTCAAATAAGGAAGCAGTCTTAAAAACCATGATTGAATGGGTTATTGCGCCTTGATGAAATATAGCCGTAAATCCTATTCTATTGGAATGTAGAGGTAATTCCACAAATTGTGGAATTACCTCCTATATCGATGAGATCAAACAACAACACTAAAAGTAATATAGAATGAAGTACCTACCCCTACCTTACTTTGCACTTCAATTTCAATTTTGTGGCTATTCAAAATATTTTGGGTAGATGTGAGTCCTAACCCCATACCTCCTTGTTTTGCCGAATAGAACGGGTCAAATAGTTTTTCAAGCTCTTCCTCAGGGATGCCCTTTCCGTTGTCAGCAATAATTAACACAACCTGATCATCTTCAGGTTCAACTGTTACACTAAGAACACCAGTCTCAGGCTCCATAGCTTCAATAGCATTGACCATAATATTAACCAAGGCAATCTTAACAAGCTCTTTATCTACAAGTACAATAGGAAGCCCAACCGAGATTTCTTTAATGAGTTCCATTTCGTGGAGATTAATCCTGTCTTTAATAAGATCAATCGTTTCATTAAGTACTTCAGAGAGAGGTGTTTCTTCCAACTGCAACTCCTTTGGGCGAGAGGAACGTAATAACTCACTAATCAATTCTTCAATTCTACCAAGATTCCTTTCGACAATATCAGTATACACCTTGGTATTTTCATTAGCGGTGAACTCGTCTTTAAGTTGGTCTAGAGCTAAGTTCAGATTGGTTAGCGGATTCCTAACTTCATGCGCAATGGTTCTTGCAATCTTTCCTGTAGTTGAAAGTTTTTCCGCCTGGATCAATTCACGTTCTACCTTCTTGCGCATTGTCATGTCATGAATTATCCCTTGATAATACACTTGTGTAGTCGTATCAACAATTCGAACGCAATTAATCAAGCTCACCAACTTCTTACCATTATTATCTTTTAAAGTGACTTCAAAGTCCCTCACATGATTGTCTAACTCCAATTTTTCCTTGAATAAGGCAAATTCAACTTTATCGATAAATAACTCATTCAAACTCAGACTACAGGCTTCATCATACGAGTAGCCAAACAAATCTTGCAATGAAGAATTGGCATCCATCATATTAAACTTATCGTCAGCAAGGAATATGGGATCAATTGATCGTTCAAATAATGATCGGTATCTCTTTTCCTTTTGATCCAACTCCTTAATCTTAACATTCAATTCTTTTTCTGTTTTTCTCCTTCGCTTCAGTTCGTCAATAATTCTAACAAACAGAAAACCGGCCACGCCCAACACCACAAGCCCGGATAATAAAAGAGTAAAAGGTGCAATATTTTTCAAATCATATTCCTGCGTGAGCCTTGCCTGCAGCACTTCATTCTCGTATTGCGTCATTCTCCCACAAATGTTTCTTATCCTATCCATGTTCTCGCGCCCTACAATAAGCAGGTTGATTTCATATCTATCTATGAATCGCTTACTCTCCTTCTCATTTTCTAAAATGGTTTTAATAATCCGGTATTGTTTATCAATCAACAGCCTCAAAGAATCACCACGCTTCTTTTGCGAGACCTCATCCAGAAAAAGGCTATCCAGTTTGCTTACCTCTGAATAAATTGACTCTATCGAACTTTTGTATGGCTTTAAAAAAACAGTATCTCTTGTCAATTGATATCCCCTATGTCCAGTCTCAGAATCTTTAACGATGGAAAGGACAATTTCAACCTGAGCAATTACTTTATTGGAATGCCTGATCCATTTCACCTCTTCCATATACCCATTCACATTCCAATAGGTAATAAGGCTGACACCCGCCAAGAGCAGGACAACACCGCCAAAAACCAGATTATAATAATTTTCTCTTCTCATCTTTCAAACATTCTCAGAACCCCAAATTCACTTGTATAATCTACACACTGGGGAATAAAAGCAACAAGTCTTATTCCAAATAATCAATTTACGAGTGGCAGATCAATCATTTTGAATGTGGCACTAATTTGAATACAACATGAATGAACCAAAATGATTGTATTATGAAAACAAAATTGAAATTATTTATTGGAACCATAACATTGATTGTGCTATCTATTTCTGCTGCAAATGCACAGGAAGCAAGAATGGGTGTGAAAGGTGGATTGAACATCAGTAATTTATACGTTGACGATGTGAATGATGAAAATTCACGAATAGGACTTAATGTTGGTCTTTACGGGCAGATTCTCGCCACAGATGTTTTTGCCATTCAGTCAGAGCTACTTTATACCACTAAAGGCTCGAAGAACGAGTACGATGGTTTTGTAGATCAAGAAGTGAAATTTAACCTTAACTATTTGGAGGCACCGATTTTGGCTGTATTTAAGTTAGGCGAAATTGCTGAATTACACGCGGGTGGATATGGAAGTTATTTACTTGGAACCAATGTTTCCTATGCAGGAGATATTATTAATGGTGGTGAAGATTTGGATCGAGATAACTTCAAAACTTATGATTATGGACTTGTTGGAGGTTTAGGTCTAAATTTTGGCGGAGTACAAGTAGGAACAAGGTATAATTATGGACTTGTGAAACTGGCCAAAACTGATAATGCAAAAACAATTTTGGGGGACTCTAAAAATTCAGTTGCTCAAATATATGTTGCATTCAATTTAAAATAAGTGTCAAATTATTGAGCAAGTTTAGATAAGCTTGCTCTATAATTTTATATCGTATGCCTTCAGTTTGTTATACAATGTCTTCCTATCAATCTTTAGTACTTCAGCAGCTTTACTTTTGTTAAATCCGGTTTTTTCCAACACATCAATGATGGCTTGCCGCTCTGCATTGCTTGTCACAGACTTCAAAAGATTACCATCTTCAGGTTGAGTACTTGTACCTTGTGTAGCATCCGACTGATACGCTGAAGCATTCAAAATTTCGTTGGGCAAACCCTCTACAGAAACTTTGTCATCTGTAGTCAGTAACACCGCTCTCTTCACCACATTATTTAGCTCTCTCAGATTTCCATACCACTGATAAGCTGTTAATCGCTCTTCAACGGCTGGAGCAAAGCCAGAAACATTTTTGTTCAATTGTTTATTCGCCTTATTCAAAAAATGCCCTGCAAACAAAAGTATGTCCTCTTTTCTCTGCCTTAATGGTGACAACTCGATTTTAAACTCATTCAATCGGTGGTACAGATCTTCCCTGAATTTCCCATCTCTCACGGCTTTGTTCAAGTCTTCATTGGTGGCAGCAATAATGCGCACATCAATATTTATGTCACTTGTACCTCCAATTCTTCTGATCTTTCTTTCCTGAAGCACACGAAGCAGCTTGACCTGATTTTCATAAGACAGGTTCCCAATTTCATCCAAAAACAAAGTGCCTTTATGTGCGAGCTCAAAATTGCCAGGTTTTTCATTGAGGGCACCTGTAAAAGCACCCTTTACGTGTCCAAACAACTCACTCCCTGCAAGCTCTTTGGGAAGGGCACCACAATCAATGGCCACAAATGGCTTTTCACTACGATCGCTTTTTTGATGAATAGCCTTAGCCACATACTCTTTGCCTGTACCCGTTTCTCCGGAAATAATTACCGACATATCTGCAGGAGCTATTAGCTCGATGTGACGTTGTACTACCTCAGACTGAGGGCTCACCCCATCAACATAAGCTTCATCCTTTGTTGCAGACTTTTTACTCTTTCCTGTTGATACTGCCTTTTCTTCCTTCTTTTCCAAAGCCTCCTTAATGGTGATCAAAATCTCATCAGGGTAAAGCGGCTTCACTACATAGTCGCTAGCACCATGCTTGAAGGTTTCAATAGCTGTCTTAACATCTGAATAACCGGTAATGATAATGATAGCTGCACCAGGTTGAATCAATTTGATACGTTGAATCATCTCCACTCCATTGGTGTCTGGTAATCTGTAATCACAAAGCACCAATTCAAAATCTTTCTTTTTTAAATTGGTTATTGCTTCCTCACCATTATACGATGAGGTTACCTCATATCCTTTCTTGGTAAGAAAATTTGAAACAAGGGTACAAATATCCTTATCATCATCAATAATCAGAATCGATTGCATGGCAATAAAATTAGTTAAGTCGTGCTCTAGTCAAATAGATTTTCAAACAATTTGTAAATCATCAATAGCTGAAAGAATAATATTTCGACTAAATGGTTTTTTTATTAAGTAATCAGCTCCCTCTTTTGAGGCCTTAACAAGCCCCATATCATACGCACTGATCATTATTATTTTAGTATTACTATTTAATTCTTTGATTATAGGAATTAGTTGAGAGCCAATTCCATCAGGCAAATTCAAATCAATAAATGCCGCTGCATAATCGTTTTGACCCAGCATCCCTTTTGCCTCTTCCAAATTTAAAGCATAGGAAGTTTTGAATCCTTCTCGTTTCAAAATGCCTGAGAGTAATAGGCAAATATCTTTTTCATCATCAACCAATAAAACTCTTGACATCTTCTGAAATTAATTAAAGCCTTCGAACAGCAGAAAACGTATGTTAACGTAAATACTATTCTTTGAATTTATTAATAATAAGTATAAAAATGGTGCCATTTAAAAAACTATCGAATCCACTCAGGTTCTGCACCTAATCAGGTAAATAGAGAAAAATAATCCTCACTTAGGTGTGGAATTGGTTCTACAGTAATAAAGAAATACAAGGCAGATTATAAACAAAAGCGGTTTTTTGATAATGGCATGTTATTTCTGCTAATGAAGATGAACCAAAACAAAAAAATTATGAGTGAGTTATTATATCTAGTCGCTGTCATTCTGCTTATCGGGTGGGTTCTTGGTTTTTTCGTGTTTAGCCTTGGTAGTATTATCCACTTTCTATTGGTCTTCGCTGTTATCGCTGTGTTATTCAGGCTGATAAGAGGAAGGGGTGTCTAATTTGAATAGAACAGGGCTGACAAATTGAGGTAAAATGCCTTAACAGTTATTGCTACAATGTATATTTGGCCCCTTAAAATGGAAAGCCGAATTGCCATAGTAGACTTGGGTACCAATACATTTCACCTGCTTATTGTAGATGTAAAGGACAATCAACACCATGTTGTATACCGTGAGCGCAAAGCTGTAAAGCTTGGTAAGAAGGGTATCAACAAGGGGTTGATTACTGAGAAAGCCATTAACCGTGCATTGCTAGCCGTTACCAGGTTCAGAACTGCCATTGATAATTTCAATGCAACAAAAGTGTTTGCCTATGGCACCAGTGCCCTTAGAAACGCAAGCAATCAGGAAGAGGTAATTAATCGCATTAAGGAAAACACGGGCATAAAAGTGAAAGTTATTTCTGGTGATGAAGAAGCCAGGCTGATTTACATGGGTGTGAGATCGGCTATATCGCTTGGCAATGAAAAGTCTTTGATTATAGATATTGGCGGAGGCAGCGTAGAATTTATAATTGGAGATGAGAATGAAATCTACTGGAAGGAAAGTTTTGAAATAGGAGCTCAGCGACTTTTAGAGGAATATCATACTCACGACCCTATCAGAGCTGAGGATTTAAAAGCTTTGGACGAACATTTTGACAATAAACTAGAATCTCTTTTTAAAGCTTTGAACCAGTATAAACCAAAAACTTTGGTAGGTTCTTCTGGTACATTTGATACGCTTAGTGACATCTATTGCGCAAGTCAGGGGATTGAAAAGCTAACCAAAACTGCTGAAACACCATTATCCTTTCAGGGATTTCATGACACCTATAAAGAACTCATTGTAAGAGACAAAGAAGCTCGTATGGAGATACCTGGAATGATCGAACTACGTGTTGATATGATCGTTGTCGCGTGCTCCCTGATCCATTATATTCTCAGGCGGTATTCTTTTACTGACCTCCGTGTATCAAGTTATGCATTGAAAGAAGGTGTTCTTGCAGATATTATGAAGGTCAATCACACAGTGTGATTGACCTTCCATTTTCTTATAGTCCAGAGATTTGTTTGTCTTTAGGATATTTCACTTCGTAGCGATAAACCATCTTCTTCGTTTCATTAGGCTGCAGCGTCACCTTCCAAGTAAGTTTGCCTGATACTAAGTCAAACTTAGCTCCACCGTTATTCAGAGATGCCACTTCAATGTCC
>JBATLM010000191.1:0-35996 GCA_049289315.1 Cyclobacteriaceae bacterium | reverse complement strand
GTAGTGAGCGGTCCAATTCCACTTCCTACTATCAAGGAGAAATTTACCGTGTTAAGATCACCACACGTGAATAAGAAATCACGTGAGCAATTTCAATTGTGCACCTATAAGCGCCTGGTGGATATTTATTCCAACAGTGCTAAAACTGTAGATGCATTGATGAAGTTGGAGCTACCGAGTGGTGTTGACGTGGAAATTAAAGTATAGATTAGTAAAGTTTTGAAATGAAGAAGCCCTGCCTTTTTAAGGTGGGGCTTTTTTGTTTCCTTTTAGATTCTAAAAATTAGTTCAGTTTCTTATGGAAGTAAAGCTCATAGTCTGGTAGTAACTCCGGGTGGGCAATCTTAATGAGGTCTTTGAGGATGATGTCTGGTCGCGAGTATCCGAGTTCGAGATATTCACTGCCACCCTTAGCCCCCACTCTGGCGTCATAGGTATAAACAGAAGATCTTTCGAATGACTGGAACAAAGAATAACGACCTTCTGAACTCTTCATCTCCTCTGTAGACTTAAAATTTCCAACGCCAATCCAGTAGTCTGCTACTTTGCCTTTAGAAAGCACGCTTTCAAAACTGAGCTTCAAAAAACCGTTACTTGTATCATCGTCCCATAGGTAATGATAACCGGCATCTCCAAAAATTTTGGCTCCGTAATTTTGACCTCCCGGAAGAAACCAAGTATCGCCATATAGGATGCCACTTATTACCGTAGGTTTCGTGCTTACGTTTTCAACGATTCGTTGATTGTTCAGGTATTCATTTTTTATTGCTGTAAAGATAGAATCAGCCTCAACTTCTTTTCCCAGAAACAGTGCCATGTACTTAATCCATTCAGCCCGTCCTAGTGGATGATTTTCTAAGTATTCCGCATTAATGACTACCGGTATGCCGAAAGATTTTATTTTATCCAGCTTATTCATGTCACCTGCTAAAGAGTAACCCATCACTAGATCAGGTTGAAGTCCCACCAAACTTTCAATGTTCATGGCATTGTCTATTCCTAGGTCGGTTACATATCCAGAGTCAATACGTTGACGTGCTTTGGAAGAACTGATTAAATCTGTTGAAGGAAATCCTACAAGTCTATCGAGGGCGTTCAGATGATCAAGAAGTGCGATGTGTGAGGTGGAGGTACAAACAATACTTGTAATAGGTGTTCGGATCACTGAGACATCAGCATCATGAGAAGGGATTTTTTTATCTCTTGGCACCAGTAAATATCTTATAGTTGTTGGTGAATTGGGATATGGCTCTAAGAGAGTGACTTCTGTGCTAGCCCCAATTTTTTTAATGGCAAATCCCTTCGCGAATTCTGTTGACTGCGTAACTGATGACTTTTCTGAACTTTCTTTGCTATTCGAACAATCGCAGAAGAGAACAAGTATGAGGGTGACTGTAAGTGAGTTTCTAAACACAATTGCAAGTTTGATAAATTAATTACATTTGCAATGCACTTGGTTTTGATTGTGTAGACTACACCATCGAATTAAAAGGGAATCCGGTGATTTGTCTTTATGACAAAGATTCCGAAACTGTTCCCGCAACTGTAAGCCCAACTCCAGAACACCGGAGTAAGCTTTTGCTACTCATGTCATTGTCCCGATAGCTATCAGGGTGAGAAGGCAGCAAAAGTTGGGTAAGTCAGGAGACCTGCCATTTGCAAAACATAATTCAATGCTTCGGGTAAAAGGCAGAGAATGGCAAATGATCTCCATTTCCGTTCCTTTTCTTTTTACTCCTTTTTTCAAACCATTAAACTATTAACTATGAAAAAGGAGAAAAGAGTTTGGGCAATTGTACTAATTGCCCTTGGGTCGCTGGCCCCAAATCTCACAAACGCACAGCAAGATTCTTTAAAATCATTTGATCTGGATGAAGTAGTCATTACTGCCACGAAGTTCCCAAAAAGTAGAAGTGAAACTGGAAAGGTAGTCACCGTAATTGATGCTGCTGTTTTGCAGCGAAGTGCTGGAAAGGATTTGTCGCAACTACTGAATGAACAAGCCGGACTTGTAATTAATGGAGCCAACTCAAATCCAGGTAAAGATAAGTCTGTGTATTTGAGGGGTGCCAAAAGTGAGTATACAGTTTTTCTTATTGATGGAATTCCTGTTAGCGATCCTTCTGGTGCAGGAGGTGCTTTTGATCCAAGAATGTTTTCATTGGATCAACTTGAAAGAATAGAAATTTTAAAAGGAAGCCAATCTACATTGTATGGTAGCGATGCTATTGCCGGAGTCATCAACTTGATTACTAAAAAGGAAGGCAGCAAACCTGTTGGTGGAAGTGCCTCCGTGGGTTTTGGGAGCTTTGGTATGTTCAAGGGTAGCGGAAATGTTCATGGATCCACTTCTTTGGTAGACTATCACATTGGCTATAGCCATATGAGTGCTGATGGTATTAGCGAGGCCAAAGACCTCGACAATGTTGGCGACTTTGATAATGATGGATTTGATCAAAACACTTTGAATGTTAGTGCCGGTTTTAAATTAATTCCGTCACTAACGCTAACTCCCTTTTTTAGGTACACTGACTACGATGGTGAATTTGATGGAGGTTCATTTGCAGATGATAATTCCACATACACTTCAACGTTAATTAATCCGGGTTTGAGTTCGCAATATAAACTCGAAAAAGGAGCTGTTAATTTCTTGTATGGGCACAACAGTACAGATCGAAAATTTGACGGACCATTCGGCCCTACCGAATACAAGGGAAGGTTTGATAACACGGACTTGTTTTTTAATTATGATTTGAGCGACAAGATTCAATTGTTAGCAGGAGTCAATTACCAAAATCTAAAAATGCTGGATGCTACATTGGCGATCATAGATCCGGAGGCTCAATTAACCAGTCCGTATGCTTCTTTGTTTTTTCATAATGTTGGAGGTTTAGCGTTAGAACTAGGAGGGCGGTATAATAACCACAGCAAGTATGGCAGCAATACTACTTTTAGTATAAACCCTTCTTACAGTATAAATGCTGGCGCTAAAGTGTTCATTAACTATTCAACAGGGTTTAAGGCACCCACACTTCAGCAACTTTATGGCGCATTTGGAGCTAATGAAGATTTGAATCCTGAAAAAAGTATAAACCTGGAGGTAGGTCTAGATTTGTTTTTAAACAATAACCTAGAAACGCGGCTTACATTCTTTAGCCGTAGCATAGAAGATGTGATCATATATACGTTTACTAACGGAAATATTAATCTTGAGCAACAAGATGATTTTGGGTTTGAGTTGGAGCCTTCATTTAAAATAAGTAATAAAGTAAATGTAAAAGCATTCTATGCTCTGGTAGATGGGGAAGTGACTACGAAGGAAAATGGCAAAGACTCTACTTATTTTAATTTATTCCGAAGACCAAAGCATACTTTTGGATTGAATGTTGGTGTTCAGGTTAACTCAAAACTATTCGTAAGTCTGAATACAAAAACCTTTAGTGAGAGAAAAGATTTATTTTTTAATCCAGATAATTTTTACGCAGCCGAACAGGTAAGTATGGATTCCTATGTTCTGGTTGATGTGTATGCTGAATACAAAATGATAACTGATCGCCTTAAGTTTTTTGTTGACTTTAGAAATATACTGGATCAAGACTATGCTGAGGTATATGGATACAATACGATGGGTGTTAATTTGAATACTGGATTGAGCTTTAGGTTTTAAGTATTTCTCATGAAGACTACGACTCACACGAAAACTTGCATGAAATGTAGTTCTCAATTTTCGTGTGGGTCTTTATCTGAAGGAGGTTGTTGGTGTGCATCACTTCCTAACATTGTTAGTGTTGCAGCTCAGGATTGTTTGTGTAAACCCTGTTTGATCACTCAAATCAATAATCAAATTGAACAATTCCTGGAAACTGAGAAGGCCTCCAAACTAGACTTCATAAAGTATCAAACCTCAGAACTTGTTGAGGGCATTGACTTTTACATTGAGTCAGGAATGTACGTATTCACAAAATGGTACCATCTGAAGCGGGGTTATTGTTGCAACAGCGGTTGCAGGCATTGTCCCTATCGTGCCTCTGACACTTAAAATCATTTTTGTTTGCCCAAAAGCTGAATGAAGCTTTCAACAATTTCTCGAGAAGCGGCTCCGGGGCTCATCTTACCTTGCTCAATTTGAAACTCAGCTTTATTTACTTTTTCTTTTAGAACTTTGTGCTTCATGATCTCCTCTTTAATTCTTTCTTCAATGGAGGAATGAAACCAATTCTTATTTTGAATTGTGCGTTGCGCTTCAAAGAATCCTCTTGTTGAAGTGAACGCTCTGAAAGCTTCAATCATCTGCCAAGTTTCGTTCAGGCCAACTTTTTCTATGGCAGACGAAGTCAATACCTTCGGAGTCCAACCCGATTCAGTTGGTGGGAAAAGATGAAGAGCATGTTGAAAGTCCGCTTTGGCTTGCTGTGCCTGTTTTTTACTATCCCCATCGGCTTTGGTGATGACAACTCCATCAGCCATTTCCATGATACCTTTTTTTATTCCCTGTAGTTCATCTCCGGCACCTCCAATTAATAACAACAAGAAAAAATCCACCATGCTTCTTACCGCAATTTCAGACTGGCCTACGCCCACAGTTTCAACTATGATGGCATCAAAGCCTGCTGCTTCGCATAAAAGAATAGCTTCCCTTGTGTTGTGGGCAACACCACCTAGAGTACTCGCTGCAGAGGTAGGCCTAATGAATGCATTTTCATCACGAGATAATTCATCCATCCTGGTCTTGTCACCCAGTATGCTTCCTTTAGTACGTTGACTACTAGGATCAATTGCCAGCACCGCTAGTTTTTTCCCGATAGAGGTAAGATATTTTCCAAATGATTCAATGAAGGTACTCTTTCCTACACCTGGTATTCCTGTTATTCCTATTCGTATGGAATTTCCGCTGTGAGGTAAAATTTTCTGAACTAGTTCTTCTGACAATAACTGATCTGATGAAAGTCGGCTTTCGACCAATGTGATCGCTCTGCTTAATAGTACTCTGTCATGATTGAGTATGCCATTGGCGTAAGCATCAGCGGTAAGTCGGGATGAAGATGAAGTAGGGTTAGATGTAGAACTTCCCATTGCTAATTTTTAAACCATTGACGAACAAAGCCGATGATAAGTTAAATTTCAAGTCAATTTATGATGATTTCATTGTCAAGATTTAACCCTGACAACCCTGATTACTCAACCGGTTATATGTCACTAAAGCATTGATTATTTGGGACTAATCAATAATCTGGGTTAAATTTACTGATTGCAGCCAAGCTTTAAATCTTTTCATGCGGAAATTCTTCACCGATGTAATCTTTACCACGCTCTTTGTGTTCGTCACATTGGGGGGGATAGTACAGATAACGGATCTAAGAATTTTTAGCGCATTTGATCCGCTTGGCCAGGCATTGGGGGATATGGACTTAACTGACATAGCCTTTTCTCGATTAAGAAATGACCCTACAATTGATACTAACATTGTAATTGTAAATATCGGTGCTTTGCCCAGGCGAGGAGTTGCTGAGCAAATAAGAATACTCAATAAGTATAACCCGAAAGTGATTGGCATTGATAGTTTTTTTGATTGCAAGAATGGCTTACGCGATACGGTTAACTGCCCTCAACTGATCGATGTAATGGGCAACGCCATGTTGGGAAATCAAATTGCGGAGGCAAGAAATGTAGTAATGGTCACGAGGGTTACACAAACTGATTCACTTTACTATACTGGCATATACGATCAGTATGATTCATTGGAGCAGACCGATGCTGACATACGGGGTAATGCATTTGAGGGTTATGCCAATTTGCCAACTGATGCCGATAACCAAGAGTCATTTAAGGCTTGCCGTACATTCATACCAAGGTTGCCCGTGGGAAATGATACACTTAATGCATTCGGTGTAGAGGTTGCCCGTGTATTTGCTCCCGAAAAAACAAAGCGATTTTTGGAAAGAGATAGTTACGAGGAGGTAATCAACTACAGAGGAAACATCCTGGATTTTTATGGGGCTTCTTCTTTTGCTGGTAGGTATTATGCCCTGGATTGGTATCAGGTATTAAACGAAGAATTCTTCCCTGGTTTGATTACCGATAAGATTGTACTTATGGGATATATGGGTGATGATTTTTCTGATACCTCATGGGATGATAAGTTCTTCACCCCATTGAACAAGCAATATGCTGGTAAGGCCAATCCAGACATGTATGGTCTGGTGGTTCATGCAAATATTGTTTCAATGATTTTGGCAGAGGATTATATCGAGATTATGGCCGCATGGCAGGAATGGATGATTGCGATTTTCATCTGTATGCTAAATGTGGCATTATTTTGGTTTATATACAGAACATCACCCGACTGGTTTGACGGGGTAAGTGTGATTATACAGTTAGTACAGATAGTTTTGCTTTCGTTCTTAATGATTTACTTCTTTAACTGGTATAGTTTTAAGCTCGATTTGACCATTTCTTTGGGTGCTTTGGCCGTGGTGGGTACCTGTTTTGAGTTATATCAAAGTGCCATTTTAAAGATATTTGAGTGGGTTAAAAATAGACTTACCAAACGCAGCCAGAGGGTATTAACACCTGAATAATCCATAAAATTAAGTAACTTAGTATTCCAAATAGTTTATAACATCATGAAAAACAGCAAGTTAATTCTAGTCTTCGGCTTTATTTTTGCAATTACTGCGGTATTTGGACAGGATTATGCCTTTAAGGTGCTCGCTAATAAAGGTACTAATGAAGTGAAAAGTGGAGATTCGTGGCAGGCGATTAAAACGGGTGCCAGTTTGAATACAACCGATGAGGTAAGACTTTCTGAAAATGCCTACTTGGGACTTATTCACAAAACAGGCAAGCCCCTCGAGGTAAAGAAGGCGGGTCCCTACAAAGTGGCTGATTTGGCCGCACAGGTACAGGGTGGCGGTACCAGTGTATTGAATAAATACACCGATTTTATCCTAAGCAGCAATTCGGCTGAAGCTAAGAAGAACAGGCTAAGCGCTACAGGAGCTGTGCACCGTGGATTAGAAGATATAAAGGTATATCTCCCTGAAAATCAATATTCCGGTGTTTTCAGTAAGAAAGCTGTAATTAACTGGACAGCTGAAAAGGGAGGTGCTCCTTACATAGTAACATTCAAGAATATGTTTGATGACGAGCTGATGAAGGTGGAGACTCCTGAGAATTCAATAGAGGTGAATCTTTCAGATCCAAAATTGGCCAATGAATCTGCTATTTTGATTGAGGTAAAATCAAAGGCTGACCCTAATGTAAAATCAGAACAGCACCTTATTAAAAAATTGTCTGCTGCTGAGCAGGAAAGAGTGACAAAGGCACTTGCTGAAATACAGGGTGTTGTAAATGAGGAAACAGCTCTTAACAAGTTTATAATGGCTGGATTCTATGAAGAAAATAAACTGTATGTAGATGCAATTACCGCATATGAGGAGGCAATCAAAATGGCTCCTGAGGTAACTTCATACAAAGAAGCTTATGAGGAGTTCCTTTTGAGGAACAAGCTTAAAGAGCAGCAATAAAAGTTTACATAAAAAGCACTAAGACCCCATTCTCAATAAAGAATGGGGTTTTTTAGTTTTGTGCCAGTCGCGTTTTTTGGCTTGTATGACGCCATTATTATCCTAATTTTGTGACCCTAACCTAAGTACTATCATGAGCGTATTGGTAAACAAAGACTCCAGAATAATTGTCCAGGGATTCACAGGTACGGAAGGGTCATTCCATGCCGGACAAATGATTGAATACGGAACTAATGTTGTAGGCGGTGTAACGCCCGGCAAAGGTGGACAGGAGCACTTAGGTCGTCCTGTTTTCAATACTGTAAAAGAAGCTGTACAAAAAACGGGTGCTGATGTGTCTATAATTTTTGTGCCACCAGCATTTGCTGCGGATTCAATTTTGGAGGCAGCTGAAGGAGGAATTAAGGTGATTGTGGCTATAACTGAGGGTATCCCGGTGAAGGACATGATGACTGTGAAGAAATTTGTTAAGGAAAAGGGAGTGACGCTAATTGGGCCTAATTGCCCAGGTGTGATTACTCCGGGTGAAGCTAAAGTGGGTATTATGCCTGGCTTCGTATTTAAGAAAGGAAGAATTGGTGTGGTGTCGAAATCAGGTACACTTACCTATGAGGCAGCAGATCAAATAGTAAAGGCTGGATTAGGCATTTCAACAGCTATAGGTATCGGTGGAGATCCTATTATTGGCACACCAACGAAAGATGCTGTAGAGCTATTAATGAATGATCCTGAGACGGATGCTGTAGTAATGATAGGAGAGATTGGAGGGAACTATGAGGCCGATGCAGCCCGTTGGATAAAAGAAAGTGGTATCAAAAAACCTGTAGTAGGATTTATTGCAGGCCAGACAGCGCCTCCCGGAAGAAGAATGGGACATGCAGGAGCCATCATCGGTGGTGCTGAAGACACGGCAGAAGCCAAGATGAAAATTATGCGTGAATGCGGCATTCACGTGGTAGAGTCGCCAGCTTTGATTGGCGAAACCATGCTTAAGGCATTGGGTAAATAATAATTCCCTATAAGAGTTCATTGGCCAAATTGGCCAGTTCAGAGCGCTCACCTTTTTCAAGGGTGATGTGCGCGTACAATTCATGATCTTTTAAACGATCTATCAAGTTGGATAACCCGTTACTCTGTGAGTCGAGGTACGGGGTATCGATTTGATAAATATCTCCAGTGAAAATTATTTTTGTGTTTTCTCCTGCCCGGGTGATAATGGTTTTTACTTCATGCGGGGTCAGGTTTTGCGCTTCATCCACAATAAAACAAATATTCGACAAGCTTCTGCCTCTGATGTAGGCCAGTGGTGTAATGACAAGCTTTTCAAAATTGATCATTTCAGAGATCTTGCTGTATTCCTTATCTCCTTCACCATATTGATTTTGAATAAACTTTAAGTTGTCCCACAAAGGCTCCATGTAGGGATTGATCTTCGACTTGATGTCACCAGGAAGAAATCCAATATCCTTGTTGCTTAGGGGCACTATGGGTCTGGCCAGATAAATTTGTTTGTATTCCTTTTTCTGTTCAAGTGCTGCTGCCAGTGCAATTAGCGTTTTGCCTGTACCGGCTACACCTTGTATAGAAACTAATTTGACTTCTGGTTTAAGTACTGCATGAATAGCAAAGGCTTGTTCTGCATTTCTTGGCTTTACTCCGTAAGCATTCCTTTTTTCTACTTGCTCTACCATGCCATTAGCAGAATTGTAAAAGGCTAGTACAGACTTCTTGCCGCTTTTGAAAATGTAATAATGGTTTTTCATAGGCTTTTGCTTTCCCAGAATGTCTTCAGGAGGGCAATAACCTTTATCATAAAGCAAATTGATCACATTGGGGTCAACATCTTCAACCACAGTTTTTCCTGTGTATAATGAACTGATGTTTTGAATTTTACCTGTAGTGTAGTCCTCAGCCTGCAAACCTAACGCCTTGGCCTTCAGCCTCAGGTTTACATCTTTAGAAACAAGGATAACCTTTTTCCCCTTTTCATCTTTTTGAAGATGCAATGCACTATTTAGAATGCGATGATCCGGCTTGTCTTCGTCAAAAACCTTGTTGGCATCTAAAGTACCGTTGCTTCCCGTATCCATTAGCACTTTGAAACGCCCTTTACCTTTGCCATTAAGGGGGTTCCAGTTATGGAGCATCTGGTCCTTGGCGAGTTTGTCTATCAGCCTGATAAATTCTCGAGCTTCAAAATTTTTAGTATCGTTTCCTTTTTTGAAATTATCCAGCTCCTCTAATACTGTGATGGGGATGCCTATGTCATGTTCGTCAAAATTGAGGATGCTATTGTGTTCGTAGATGATGACCGAAGTGTCAAGGACAAAGATTTTATTCTCTTTCTTGCTTTTTGCCATACTCAAAAAATTAAGCCCAGTTAAAAAAAATGCGAAGACACGTCTCTTACAATGGTTTTAAAAACTGCCAGGTAAGTGTGAAACGTGTCTTCGCAAAATCTCTTTCGTTAAATAAAGCTAACAAAAGGCGTGGAATTATTGCAATCAGATAGATTAATCTTTTAATACTAATTCATCATTCCGCCCAATGTACTATCATCTTCCTCTTCGTCATTCTCTTCTTCAGTAGGAAGATTAAACATTCCGCTAAGTAAATCTTTAAACTGTAGACCTCTCACCAAATTATTCTTACTGATTTGGCTATATTCTGCAAGGCCATGTAGCGCAAATTCCATCAACAAAAGTTGGGTTGTTTTATCCTCACCACCATGATGCTCGCTTACAAGTTCTTTAAGTCCGGGAATACTTTCCAGAGTTTTCTTGTATTCAGTTTCTGGCATATCATGTAATAAGTCTACGGAGTTGCCATCGCCAAACCACGCTGATATTTTTTTATAAGGGCTTTTTTCTTTTTGTTTTCGAAATTTGTCCGGGTCTGGAAAATAATTTGTGAACTGAGACCGGATGGCTTTGCCTATGAGATTCTGAGCAACAATCCCGGGTCCTTCTTGCTCACCTTCATACACTAATTCTACCTTTCCGGTTATGGAGGGAACGACACCAATAAAATCAGTCAGTCTGATGTGTGTGGAGCTTTCTCCGTTAATGATGCTTCTTCGTTCTGCTGCTGCCACCAGATTTTCAAATGCGGAAATGGTAAGTCGTGCAGACACACCACTTTTGGCATCTACAAACTCGCTCTTCCGGGCTTCTATAGCAATCTGCTCTACCAGATCCTTCACAATTTCTGCTGATGAAACGATTTTTCTTTGAGCGTCTCTTATTTCTGCTTCCTGTTGTGTAATCTTTTTACCAATCTCAATTGACTTTGGATAGTGAGTTATTATCTGACTATCAATTCTGTCTTTCAAGGGCGTTACAATGCTTCCGCGATTTGTGTAATCCTCAGGATTGGCGGTAAAAACAAATTGTATTTCCAGGGGTAATCTTAGTTTAAACCCTCGAATTTGAATATCACCTTCTTGCAAAATATTAAATAACGCGACCTGAATTCTTGCCTGTAAATCCGGCAATTCATTGATCACAAAAATACTTCTGTGGGATCGTGGGATCAATCCAAAATGGATAACACGCTCATCTGAGTAGGGAAGTTTCAGAGAAGCAGCTTTAATAGGATCAACATCACCAATAAGATCCGCAATGGAAACATCTGGTGTAGCTAGCTTTTCTGTATACCTTTCATCGCGATGAATCCATGTGACAGGCGTCTGATCTCCATGCTCTTCCAACTTATCTTTTCCGTATCGGGATATGGGATTAAAAGGGTCATCATTCAATTCAGAGCCTTCAATAGCAGGAATGTATTCATCCAACAGCTGGGTCATCAGCCTGGCAATTTTTGTTTTGGCTTGTCCTCGCAATCCTAACAGGTTGATATCATGCCCTGCTAGTAGGGCACGTTCAATGTCAGGAATTACTGTTTCTTCAAATCCCCATATCCCTTCAAAGACATTTTCCTTGTTTCGTAATTTCGCAATCAGATTATCTCTAAGCTCTTCTTTAATGCTCTTGGGCTGGTAACCTTCTTTTTTAAGATCGCCCAATGTTCTCACTTTATTCGTATCTATCATGTTCTCAATGCTCTCTATAAATTTTTCCTTCTATTTTTCCTAAAATCCTCAAACACCAGATTGCCCAGCCCTTGAAGGCTGCTGTAATAGGCGTTGCCATTATTGGCTTTGGTAAACTCTCTTACAAATGCTTTTAAGTAAGGGTCGGTGGCAATCATGAATGTAGTCACTGGTATTTTTAGTTTGCGCAACTGCCCGGCAAGGTTAAGTGTTTGTTTTAATATTTTGGGGTCAAGGCCAAAACTGTTCTTATAATACTTTATCCCTTGCTTTATGCATGTAGGCTTGCCATCAGTAATCATGAATATCTGCTTATTGGCATTTTTTCTTCTTCGTAGAATGTCCATAGCCAATTCGAGTCCGGCCACAGTATTGGTATGGTAAGGGCCCACATTCAAATAAGGCAAGTCTTTGATTTCAATCTGCCATGCATCATTTCCAAACACTAAAATATCCAACGTGTCTTTGGGATATTTTTTTGTGATTAATTCTGCCAAGGCCATGGCCACTTTTTTGGCAGGTGTTATTCGATCTTCCCCATATAGAATCATGGAATGGGAGATGTCAATCATCAGCACTGTTGAGGTCTGGGTCTTAAATTCACTTTCCATTACCTCCAGATCATTTTCTGTCATTTGAAAATTATCAAGGCCATGGTTGATCTGAGCATTTCTTAGTGAGTCGGTGATTGATATTTGCTCAAGCGTGTCTCCAAACTCATAATCACGTCTGTCAGTTGTGGCTTCATCGCCTTGACCACTGTGATTGGTCTTGTGTTCACCACCTTTGGATTTTTTAAGCTTTCCAAATATCTCCTCCAGCGCTGATTTCCTTAAGTCTTGTTCGCCTTTTGGATTGAGTTTAAATTCACCGGAGGGTTCATCTTCACTTATAATTCCTTTTTTCTTCAAATCCTCAATGAAATCACCCATCCCATATTGGTCGTTGGTCAGTTTATATTGACGGTCTACCTCTGTCAGCCATTGGAGCGCTTCTCCAACGTCACCAGAAGTAATAAGTACCAACTGCATGAATATTTTATGCAGTCTGTCAAAGTCACTTTTTTCGCTATCAGGGGGTGGTGTATACTTTGAAAATCTGTATCCTAGCATGCTCGTTTGCTTAGTAGCAATTTAACTTTAATTAAACCAATAAATGAGGGTTTATGTTCATGTCTGCACCCATTTGCTATTTTAATTATCATTAAAAAATATTTGGAATACAGAACCCATGTAAGAAATGTAAGATGTGACTAAAATTTCTCTAATCCGGTTAGGCTAATTTTGCGAATGTCTAATTTAATCTACGTTTGAAATGAAAACTATTGTCGCGCTTTTATTCGGTATAGGTATGTTGCTGGTGTCTTCTTGCTCTAACTATACTTGTCCTACCTATACCAAGACATCAACTCCTGAACAAGCCTCAGAAAATAGAATATAACTCTCCTAGGTGCTGGCAGGTGTTCTTCCTTTTGCTCTGTGACCAGTAGGCGTAATGGTTCCATAAACATAATCCCACAGCGGAGAGGATACGCCATAAGCACCATCTCCTTCTTTGTAATGGTGAATACCATGGTTAATCCATAACCACTTGAGAATATTTTTTGGTGGTTGATAGGCGTGAACCATGTAGTGAATGGCCAAGTACAATGCATATCCAACCAAAAATCCTGGTAAAAAGGAGAATACCAGATCCCCCAGAATCAATTTGAATAGAAACAATAGCAATGTAGATATGGTTATGCTGAGCAATGGCGGCATGGCCAGTCTGTCCTTGTCTTTTGGAAATTCATGGTGCACACCGTGCACTGTGTATTGCAGTTTGGCCCTGAATCGGGTATATGTTTCCATATGGAAAAGGTAGCGATGCACCAGGTATTCCACCCAGGTAAACGAAAGCAACCCAACAATAAACATGAGTACTGAAAACCACAGCGACAATGAGGTGTGGGTTATATTCCAATAAAGCAGTGCGGATGAATAGACGAAAAAAATAATCAATGGCACAGCGATGTGTGTGCGGGAAAGCTTTTCTAAAATGGGGTTTTTGAAAAGCTGCTTGCTTCCCTTGTTTTGAGGTTTCATTTCATTTTTCATAGTATCATGTTTCAACTTCCAACTATCACGACTACTACAAAATTCAGCCTAAAGGGCTAATCAGATGGCTACTCTTTCAGCTGATTTTTCTATTACCTTTCTATAATAATTCTCATAGAGCGGCAGGATGTTTGAAATATCAAATTCCTGCGCTCTCTTCAAGGCGTTCTCCTTAAATGTATGAAGATTTTCCTTATTCAATATATGGAGAGCGTTTTTCGACATGCTTTCCACATCCCCAACCTCGCTTAAGAATCCGGTCACTCCATCAATGTTAAGCTCTGGTATACCACCGGCATTAGATGAAATAACAGGTACTTCACATGCCATGGCTTCTAGCGCAGCAAGGCCAAAGCTTTCCTTTTCAGATGGCATTAAGAATAGGTCAGCTACTGAAAGTACTTCTTCTATGGCCTCCAGTTTTCCCAGAAAGCGAATATCTTCTTCAATCCCCAATTTTTTGGATAAATCTTCTGCGCCTGAACGTTCAGGGCCATCACCAATCATTAATAATTTAGCAGGTATTTCTCTTCTGATGTTGTTAAATATCTTTACCACATCTCCAATCCTCTTTACTTTTCTGAAATTGGAAATGTGAACAATCAATACTTCATCGTTGGGGCAGATGGCCTTTTTGAAGTGATCTTTTTTCTGCTTTTTAAATTTGTCCAGGTCAATAAAATTTGGGATTACTTCAATGTCTTTTGTGATGTCAAAGAATTCAAAAGTCTGATAGCGGAGGTCTTTTGACACGGCCGTTACTCCATCAGATTCATTGATACTAAAAGTTACCACAGGTTCATAGGAAGCATCTTTACCAACTAAAGTAATGTCAGTGCCGTGCAAAGTAGTCACAACGGGGATAAAGATTCCTTGTGTTTTTAATATTTGCTTAGCCATGTAGGCGGAGGAGGCGTGTGGTATGGCATAGTGCACGTGAAGCAGATCAAGTTTTTCGTTTTTGACCACGCTCACCATCTTGCTCGCTAATGCTAACTCATAAGGCGGGTATTCGAAGAGAGGGTAGGTACGAATATCTACTTCATGATAGAAAAGATTCTCATTCAGGAAATCAAGCCGACTTGGCTGAGAATAGGTAATAAAGTGGATTTCATGTCCTCCTTTGGCCAGCGCCTTTCCTAATTCAGTGGCAACAACACCACTCCCTCCAAAGGTGGGGTAACAAACAATTCCTATTTTCATTTTTCCTGCCTTCATATTTCTTGTCATTAACCTACTTTTTGGCTGTTTAGTTTCGTTCCTGTGTCAATTTTGATACTTAGAGTAATCAAAAATTGATTGATAGATGATATCCTGTATTCTAGGACGAATATTGCCCGTTAATAGTTTAGTGTTGAACATATCCGGGTACACTCTATTGGACAAAAAGACAAAAACCAGGTCAAATTCTGGATCAACCCACACGGCTGTACCCGTAAAGCCTGTATGACCGAATGTTTTCGGAGATGCATAGAGGGAGGTAGGCCCGTTCCACTCGCTTACAGTAGGTTTGTCCCAGCCAAGGCCTCGCCTGTTGCTGTCATATTGTTTTTGTGTAAATAGCTCAATGGTTTCCGGCTTAAAATACTGCTGGCCACCATAGCTCCCTTGTTGAAGCCACATTTGAGCAAGTTTGGCCAGATCCGTGGCATTGCTAAATAATCCTGCATGACCAGCGATACCTCCATGCATGGCAGCCCCCTGATCGTGCACATACCCTACCAGTATACTTCCTCTGAATTGTTTATCATTTTCAGTAGGTGCAATTTGGCGCTCAGGAAATCTTTCCAATGGCAAAAAGCCAGTAGTGGTTGCACCCATCGGTTCATAAATATTTTGAGCAAGAAAATCCTGCATGGGTTGATTCAACATTCTTTCTGCCAGCCGTTGCATCATATAAAAGCCCATGTCACTATATGTGTAGTCATAAGGATTTTTGGGTTTCTTCTCGCGAATTTTTGCGTTGATAATCCAATGCCACATACTATCCTTCATCACCTTGGTTGCAAACAAATCCTTGGATACAGGGAATGGGTATTCGGTGTTTTGAACGTTGTTATAATAGTTGGGTAATAAGGTAGAGTCTTCCATGGTTTGCAACCAGTAAGGTAGGTATGGCCAAAGCCCGGCCTGATGGGTGAGGATGTCTTTGATAATGAAGTCTTTTTTGTTCGTGTTTTTAAGTTCGGGGAGATAAACCGATAATTTCTTGTTCACATCAATTATCTTTTTTTCATGCATGAACATAACCGTCTGCAGTGTAGCCGCAACTTTGGTAATGGAAGCAAGGTCATAAATAGTTTGTGGAGTGGTTGGGGCCAAGCTATCATAAGTTTTTTGGCCATACGCTTTGTTGAAAACTATTTTTCCGTTTCTGGCAACAATAATATTGCACCCTGGCGTAGCCGCTGAATCAATAGCTTGCTTTACAACAGCATCGATCCTTTCCAACGTTCGGCTATCCATTCCCACTTGTTCTGGTAATCCATAACCGAGCCTGTTTAGTAATTTGTTGGGTATTCCTTCATGTCTATTAAATAAACTTTCAATGGCTATTGGTGTGATTCCATTGGCCATTTGTGTGCCAAAGATTACTTGGGCCGCAAGCATGGGTGTTGGTGCTCTGTCAGTAAAGGCGAGTAGCAAGGCATCAGGCCTTTCCAATCCTGCCAGATCATAAGGATTTCCAAATGAAGCTATGATTGTTGTTTGTTTTCCAATGATTTTGTTGAGCCATTGGATAAAACCATTTTGTTCAGCTGGTTTAATTGCAAATAGGCTAATTATCAAGGCATCGTAGTTCGTAAGCTGTTCCGCTATTTGATTGGCCTCATTGAGATCACTTGCGTGAAAAATATCAAAGTGACTGTAATTGCTTAGGAATTTATTAAAAGTGTCTTTATCGCCTTGTCCTATGCTGAGGGCGGCAAATTTTTTCCCGTCAAGGGTTTTTAGAGGAATTAACTCAGACTGATTTCTGGCGATAGTGATAGAGGCTGTAGTTAAATCATAATTGAAAGTTTTCGCTTTCTGAGTGTTGATGCGATCAATAAGATTGTCGGTATTCAATTGTCTACTATGCGATAGGCCAACATCATACTTTGCGGACAGTATTTTTTTAACGCTATTGTCGAGCTGCAGGTTGAGGGAAGCATTGCGCTTAAGAGCGGCTAGGATTTTTTTAGTAGCATCACCTAGATCCGATGGGTTGATTAATAGATCATTACCCACCTCAAAGGCCAGCTTATCACTTTCTGTTTTTGCTTTACCTGAGATACTTTGTATGTATGGGATTTCAGTAATGGCTAGGCCATTGAAATTCATCTGTTTTTTCAAAATGTCACTAACAAAAAGTTGGGACACCGATGCTGGGATAACTTTCTTTTTATCTACCGTTGAGAAGTGTAAATGAGAAGTGTTTATTCCCTTGACTCCCGCTTTGATCAGTTGATCAAAAGGATAGAAGGCGAGTGTATCCATCTGATGGCTGAAGTCATGATTTTCTTCAGCTGCGCTTGACGTATGTTTAGCCGCAGCAATTACTCCGTTTTTCTGTAATCCATTCACAAGGGAAATGGTTTTCGAAGAAACGTCAAAGCGATCATCTCCATAGAATCCAAATGGGTTTCTAGTAAGAATGTCTATATCGGCATTGGGAGCCAGATTTACATTAGCACCGATCAACTTCATTTGTCTTGCAATCTCTTTTCCCAGCGAAAAAATCATGGAGTCGCTGGTAATAGCACCAAGCGCTAATGGTTTCGGGAATTGTATAAGACTGTCAAGCACATTGCCGAGTCCATTTTCAGCATCGATCATTACCAACAAAGGAATTTTCGATTTTTTCTGTAGTTGGTTGATGAGCCTTGCTGTGCCAACCGGGCCTCCGCCTGTAATTATCACACCTCCGGGATGATGGCGGTTGATATTACTAAAATGATTATTGATTTCGTTAGGCTTATCGTTCGATGAAATCGGGATGATGAACAGTTGGCCTATTTTTTCCTCAGTGCTCAAAGTTTGAAAAACACTGTCAATCCAATGGTTTTTTTTATCCTGCGCCAAAACCTTGGAAATCCCCGTCCACATCAGCAAAACAATCAAAACTTTTTTTAGCATAGAGCCGTTAGGTTTTTGTAATTACAAGCGATTAACTTCATTTTTGTGAGACATGAAGGTAGCCACTGTTTGGCTTGTCATCCTCACCGCAAACGTAAAAATAGCAAGTAATGGAATGTCATTCGTCTATCTTACCAGTTGTAGGGAGGAAAATAAGAATTGGTGTCTCACGTCTGTTAGGAGAACAGTTATTTTAATAAAATACTAGCCATGAAGTTTTTGTCAGTATTTAGCAAAGCGCCCACGCATCAGCGTTTCAATTATACACCCAGGTATTACGATCCTAAGAAGGAGGAGATGAAGGAGCGAGAAGCGCGCATAAGAAGGGAGTTAAAATTAGAGCGGGAAGAAGGAACTGAAATGGGGGACTATCGCTCTCGAATACCAGGGTCATTTCATGCAGCGCGTAAGCGCTCAAAACAATCCGGTAAAACGTTGGGTGCTAGTTTGCTGCGTTTTGGCATTGTTCTTTTTCTTGTACTCTTCATAATTGCATACATTCAATGGGGACAAGTTGCCTTTTATGGATTTGCCCTGTTTGTCCCTTTTTACCTTTATATGAAATTCAAAAAACAGTAGTCTTTTAATTATTCATGGCCGACATTATTCAACTCCTTCCAGACTCCATTGCCAACCAAATTGCGGCCGGAGAAGTGGTGCAGAGGCCAGCCAGCGTGGTGAAAGAATTGATGGAAAATGCCATTGATGCTGGAGCTGATGATATCACAGTGATCGTAAAGGAAGCTGGAAAAATTTTAGTGCAGGTGATAGACAATGGCTCGGGCATGAGTGAGACGGATGCCCGCCTGAGTTTTGAACGACATGCTACTTCGAAAATAAAAAAAGCAGAGGATCTGTTTGAATTGCGCACCATGGGATTCCGTGGTGAGGCATTGGCCTCTATTGCTGCCATTGCTCACGTGGAAATGAAAACCAGATTGGCTGAGAAAGAGTTGGGCACGCTTTTGCTGATAGAAGGATCTGAGGTGAAAAAGCAGGAACAAACTGCTTTTGAGTCTGGTACCAGCATTAGTGTTAAAAATTTATTCTATAATATTCCCGCCAGAAGAAATTTCCTGAAGTCCAATCCAGTAGAGATGAAACACATCATCGATGAGTTTCAACGCCTTGCTTTGGCTTATCCGGAGAAATCATTTCAATTAATACATGGCGATCAGTCTATCCACGATTTACAACCAGGAAAATTAAGTCAGCGAATTGTGGCATTGTTTGGTAAGAATTACCAGCAACAATTGGCGGCATGTAGTGAGGAAACATCATTGATAAAGGTGACTGGTTATATAGGCAGGCCGGAATCCGCTAGGAAAACAAGAGGAGAACAGTTCTTTTTTGTGAACAAACGGTTTATTAAAAGCAATTATCTCAACCATGCCGTGTCTACTGCGTTTGAAGGTTTGTTGCCTGAAGGGAGCTATCCCTTTTACGTACTTTTTATGGAGATCGACCCCAAGCATATTGATGTGAATGTTCACCCTACTAAAACGGAAATAAAGTTTGATGATGAACGTGCCGTATATGCTGTAGTACGGTCAGCTGTCAGGCAGGCACTTGGTGCTCACAACCTTTCGCCCACCATTGACTTTTCTTCAGATGTCAATGTGATCAGTAAACTAAGTGGCGGTGACCATAAGTTTCAGGAAACGTATCGCAATGAGCAATTCAGTAACTCCCTGAATAGAGCCAATCTTGATAACTGGGAAAAATTATTTAATCAGGACGAGCCCTCTGCCTTAAGGCAAGGCAATGAACATAAGCCATTTATCCGATTTGAAAGTGCATTGAATAAGGAAGATGCGCTACATCATTTTGAAGAACGCACTGTTTTTCAGCTTCATAATAAATATGTGGTGCGAGCTGTAAGGGCAGGGCTTATGATCATGGATCAGGAAGCGGTGCATGAAAGGGTGCTTTATGAGAAATTTCTACTTCATATGAAAGGAGTGGCTGGAAACAGTCAGCAAAGCTTGTTTCCGCAGACAGTAGAGTTGGCACCTGCTGACTTTGTACTGGTAATGGAAGCAAAAGAAGAGATCAAAGCGCTTGGGTTCAGGTTTGAAATTTTTGGAAAAAATGCTGTGCTCGTTTCAGGTGTACCAGCTGATATTTCTGGTGGAGAAAAAGAACTATTTGAAGGATTGATTGAGCAGTTTAAAATCTACCAATCAGAACTTTCGATCCCATTAAAAGAAAACTTAGCTCGGTCGCTTGCCAAAAGAGCTTCTATTAAATCGGGGCAAAAATTGCAAAAAGAAGAAATGGAGGCTTTGGTAGAAGGGCTTTTTGCCTGTAATAACCCCAACTTTTCACCCGGAGGCTCACCAACCTTTTTTATTTTTGACGCTGCTAAAATTGAAAACTGCTTTAATCGATAAATTTGCACTGAATGTTTAGACTAACTCCTCTCGTACGCACCCTCATCATTATCAACGTGGTTGTTTTTCTGATGCAGCAGTTTGTGGGACTTACGCCCTACATTTCACTATGGCCGATTGGGTCAGGAGCTTTTGCCCCTTATCAGTTCTTCACTTATATGTTCGCCCATGGTGGTATCGGGCATATTTTCTTCAATATGTTTGCGTTGGCCTCATTTGCGCCCATTCTTGAAAATCACTGGGGCGACAAAAAGTTTTTGATATTCTACCTGGCTACAGGAATAGGAGCTGCTGTCATTTATGCATTGGTCAATTATTATTTCTACCCTGGGGCTGGGGGTATTATGTTAGGGGCTTCCGGTGCTCTTTATGGTATATTGATGGCGTTTGGTATGTTATTTCCCAATCTGGAAATCATGTTATTATTCCCTCCGATTCCAATAAAGGCAAAATACATGGTATTTTTGATCGGGTTTCTAACCTATGCCATGGATAGAAGTGGTTCGGTAGCTCACTTGGCCCACTTTGGTGGTGCATTTATTGCTTTCCTGATTATCACTGCCTGGAGAAGTGGCGGGTCGGAAAGAGGTTATTAATTATAAAGAGGGATCTGTGTTTGACGAGTTTAAATCTGTTTTTCAAAAACCAAACAACGCTCATGTTCAGTTGATCGTGATCAACGTGGCCGTCTTTTTGGTAATGGGTGCCATTTATGTATTCAGCACTGTGGGTGGAGCTGATTGGGTGTATGCCTTTATTAGCAAGCAGTTTACTATTCCACCAAAATTTGGGGACTTCCTTCTGAGACCCTGGACGATTTTCACCTATGCTTTTGCGCATAGCCTCACCGATATATTTCATATTCTCTTCAATATGTTGATCTTCTATTGGTTTGGGAGAATATTTATAGAATACCTAGGCAATGATAAACTTATTGCACTCTACGTATTGGGTGCAATTACTGGAGGCGTAGTTTACTTAATGGTTTACAACTTGGTCCCGTATTTTATGGAACGCTCCGATTTCTTAGGTATGGTGGGAGCCTCCGCAGCGGTGTTTGCTATTGTTACTGGGGCTGCAGTCCTTCTTCCAGATTATACTTTTCATCTTTTGTTCTTGGGTCCTATTAAAATTAAGTACATCGCTGCATTTTACATTATCATGTCATTTCTTGGTTCTGTAGGTTCAAATGCTGGTGGCAATATTGCTCACTTGGGCGGAGCATTAATTGGTTTTGTTTACATCAAACAATTGCAGGTGGGCGTAGATTGGGGAAGCTGGGTTACTTCCACTTTGGATTGGATAAAAGGCTGGTTTGACCCCAGACCAAAAGTGAAAGTCACGTATCGAAAAAGTGAACCCAAAGAAAAAGCAAAGTCATTCACCAAAGCAAAAGCCGGGTCTAAAGCCAGCCAAGAAGAGATTGATGCCATTCTTGATAAAATTTCTGAGCGAGGTTACGAAAGTTTGTCTTCAGACGAAAAGGAGAAACTTTTTAACGCCAGCAAGAAATAAAACTCAGGCTTATTGAGGGCTTTTCCGATAATACTTGAGGCTGTATACTACTTCCAGTATCCAGCAACTAGAATCCAGCATCCAGTTTAACTTTTATTGGCCAATTGGCCGCAGGCCGCATCGATGTCTTTGCCTCTGCTCTTTCTTATTCTGGCTGTGATTCCATTGCCCTCTAAAAGTTCTTGATACAACCTTAGTGCATCATCATCAGCCTGCTTAAAACCATCATCTTCGATTGAATTGTATTCAATCAAATTCACTTTTGAAGGAACAATCTTGCAGAATTTAAGTAAAGCCTCTGCATGCTCCATGTCATCGTTGATCCCTTTCCAAACAACGTATTCGTAGGTGACTTTTTTCTTGCGCTTGTTATACCAGTATTTGATGGCCTCACCTAATTCTTCCAAAGAGTTGGTGTCATTGATGGGCATAATAGAAGAACGTGTCTTGTTGATAGCAGCATGTAGTGATACGGCCAGATTGAATTTTACCTCATCGTCTGCCATTTTCTTAATCATTTTGGCCACACCTACTGTGGAAACAGTAAGCCGCCTTGGCGCCATGTTAAGTCCTTTAGGAGACGTAATTTTATCTATTGCGGCTATAACGTTGTTATAGTTGAGCAATGGCTCACCCATACCCATAAAAACAATATTGGTTAATGGCCTTCCAAAGAACAGCTCACTTTGTTCCTTAATGGCTGCTACCTGATCGTAAATCTCATCTGCATTTAGATTACGCATCCGCTTAAGCCGGGCAGTAGCACAAAACTTGCAATCAAGGCTACAGCCCACTTGAGATGAAACACAGGCGGTAATTCTTTTTTCTGTAGGAATGAGTACAGACTCAACTATCAATCCGTCATGCAACTTCACAGCATTCTTTATGGTGCCGTCTTCACTACGCTGCATATTGTCCACATGAATGTGGTTGATCACAAAATTCTCTTTCAGGAGCTCTCTGGTGGGAAGAGAGATATTCGTCATCTGATCAAAGTCCTTACACGATTTTTGCCATAACCATTCATATACCTGCTGGGCACGAAAAGACTTGTCGCCATTCTCAACAAAGAACGTTTTCAGTTCGTCAAGTTGGAGTTTACGTATGTCCCTTTTTGTCTTTATAGTTTCAGTCATGTTTATTCTACTCTTCTAAGCGTGCGCATTTCGCAATCTCTGCCCACCTTGTGAAACCGAAGTGTCACGGATGTTAGTTCATCGATAATAAACCGCTCTTTAATAATTCCTGATTTTTTATCAAGAAATTGTAATTCATCGCCAGAGAGCTGGTAGCGAAACGGTTCCTTGTCAGCACCTTTTCTTTTTCCGGTTGAAAAAATACCTTCTTCGCCCTTTCCTTTCGGGTCGAAACGGATGATTTTAGCTACGGCACTGTTGGAAGAACCAAAACTGGGAAGTAATTCTTTCTCAGTCTCGCTCAGCTCCATTTGTTGTTCAATGCACGGTTTTTCTTCCGTGAGTTGCCATGTGCCTACAATGGATTGACCATTGGCCATGATTGCCAAATTCGCAAAAATCATAATGATGAAATATCTCATAAACGTTGGGTTTAATTCGATGCTGCAAAGTTACATTAAATGTTCTCAGCAATTATCTTATTGCAGAAAGACGCAAAAAACCGGCCAGATTGAAATAGAGGCTTTAAAGGCTGGAATGATAATAATTGCCAGAATAGATTTGGGATAAATGGTCAACTATATCCATGAACATCCTACACGACTGTTTGGTTGAAAACGTGTTCTAAAAAAAAATAAATATTGGTTTATGAATTCGATTATTATTACCGACTTTCGACTTTCAAAATTTGAACAATGGAAAAAAAGAATGCCATAATTATTACAGCCGGCTACCTCGATTCAACAAATGGGAAGACCGCACATGGTTTGATCAGAGGAACGGAGAGGTTTTCAATAGTGGGAGTGATCGATGGTAAAAGCGCTGGCAAAGATGCCGGAGAAGTGTTGGATGGAAAAAAGCGCAATATCCCTGTCTATGCTTCTATCGATGACTTTGCCTCCAATAGCAAAGAGAAGGCTGTCTATTGTATAATAGGTGTGGCTACCAAAGGCGGAGTAATACCAGAATCTTTGAGAATTATGTTGAAAGAAGCACTGGATAATGGCTACAGTCTTATCAACGGTTTGCATGAATATATCTCCGATATCCCCGAGCTGGCGGATTTGGCAAAACAAAAAGGGCTGGAAATAATTGATGTTCGGAAAACCAAAAAATTCAAAGACCTTCATTTCTGGACTGGAAAGATTAAGGAGGTAAAATGCCCAAAAATTGCTGTGCTGGGTACGGACTGTGCTTTGGGGAAAAGAACCACTACTCGGTTGCTAACACAGGCAATGGAGAAGGCTGGGTATAATTCAGAAATGATTTATACAGGACAGACAGGTTGGATGCAAGGAGCCAAGTATGGCTTTGTCTTTGATTCGACCCTCAACGATTTTATTTCGGGTGAGATGGAACACGCAGTATATACTTGCTACAAAGAAGCCAACCCGGACATTATTTTTATTGAAGGCCAATCGGCATTGCGAAACCCTACAGGACCCGCTGGAGCTGAATGGATAGTTTCGGCTGATGCGAGTGCGGTGGTTTTGCAGCACAACCCGGGTAGGGATCATTACAAGGACTTTGAACACTACCCTGCATTTATTAATCACCCAAAAGATGAGATTGAATTGATTAAAATGTATGGTGCGCCAACAATAGCGATCACCCTGAATACAGCAGGGATGAGTACTGAAGAAGCAAGGCAATATGCCAAAGAATATGAAGCGGAATTAAACATACCTGTTGCGCTGCCACTCGAAGATGGCTTGGATAGCCTTGTTTCTGTGTTGAAAAAGTTAATTGAAGAGTCAAAAAAAAATTGATTAAATGATTGGTGTAGTCGGTGGCATTGGGCCTTATGCGGGAATTGATTTACTTAAAAAAGTATTTGACAATACGCTGGCAGGCAGTGATCAGGAACACCTTGATGCCGTGTTGATATCCGCATCATCAAAAATTGCCGATCGAACTGAATATTTGACAGGAAAAATCAAGGACAATCCTGCCTATGAAATAGCCGGGGTTATTTGCAAGTTGCAAAATGCAGGAGCCACAATTGTGGGGATTCCTTGCAACACGGCTCACGCTCAACAGATATTCAATGTGGTGCAAGAAGAGTTAAAGAAAAAAGGAGTTGCGATAGTTGTGCTGCACATGATTGAAGAAACCGTTTCATTCATTGCAAAAAACTATATGCAGATTAAAAAAGTGGGCGTGCTTTCTACTACCGGAACCTATCAGAGCGAAATTTATAAAAAAGCATTGCAGGCAAAAGGGTATGAAGTGATTACGCCCACCATGGAGATGCAGGAAGACTTGATTCATCCCGCCATTTATCATTCAACTTATGGCATTAAGACAATTTCAAATCCCATTCATCCGCAAGCGATTAAAAATCTTTCGGAAGGACTTTCTTTTTTTGAGCGGCAAGGAGCACAATCTGTGATCCTTGGATGTACTGAATTGCCGTTGGCCATTTCTGAAAATGAAATCAAAGGAATGAAAATAATTGATCCGACAGCAGTTTTGGCCAGGGCTTTAATTCAATATGTCAATCCCGGTAAACTGAAACCACTTTGATTCCTTTCGAAAGAAGGAGCGCCATAAACATAAACATTATCACAAGCTATAAATACAAAAAGAAACAGATGACCCGTATCAAAGACATTAAAGTTTGGAAGGAAAATCTAAACAATACAAAGCCCTACACCATTGCTTATAAGACCACCGATAAAGTAGAGAGCAGTTTTGTTGAAATCACCCTTGAAAATGGGACAACAGGAATTGGTGCCGGAAATCCAAGCGACTATGTGACGGGAGAAACTTTAGACGCTTGCATGAGTGCGTTGGAAGAGAAAAACATTCAGTTCTTGATTGGTAAAGACATCAGGGAAATTAATCAATTGACGTATGAGGTTTGGCAGAAAATGCCCAAGAACCCTGCTGCCCGTGCTGCATTGGATATTGCTATTTACGATGCCTTCACGAAACATTTGGGGGTGCCTTTGGTAAAGTACCTGGGTCAGAAAATAAAATCATTACCTACCAGTAATACCATTGGTATTATGAATGTGGAGGAAACGTTGAAAGAAGCGGAAGATTATGGTAAGCGCGGTTTTAGCGTGCTCAAAGTGAAGTTAGGAATTAATTTGGAAGAGGATATCGAGCGGATGGTGAAGCTCAGGGAAAAATTTGGCGACAAGTTTACAATTCGCATTGATGCCAATCAGGGATATACTACAGAGAAGACCATTGAGTTTTATAATAAAACAAAACACCTCAACATAGAGCTGATTGAACAGCCATTGAAAGCCAAGGCGATTGATGAGATGAAAAAGCTGCCTGAGGAAATAAGAAAAGTTATTGCTGCTGACGAGTCGCTGATCACTCCGAAAGATGCTATCGAGTTGATAAAACCTCCATTGGCTTCTGGTATTTTCAATATCAAGTTGATGAAATGTGGAGGAGTAAGTCAGGCGTTGAAGATTGCTGACATCGCTGCATTGGAAGGAGTAGATTTGTTCTGGGGATGCAACGAAGAAAGTATTGTAAGTATTTCAGCTGGACTTCACGCAGCTTTTGCATGTTCCAATACCAAATACATCGACCTTGATGGTAGCCTTGACTTAGGCAGGGACGTAGTTAAAGGCGGCTTTATTTTGAAAGACGGTGTGATGTCTTGCAATGACAAGCCGGGTCTGGGTGTAGAACGTATCTAACTGACTTTAGTCATTTGACTTCAAGTAGGGGAATCTCTACCTTCGTAAGGATAGGATACATCGATTATGCGAAGGTGGTTGCTTTTACTTTTTATTGCGACAGCTCTCTGTTCAGGGTATGCTCAGTCGCTGACTGAAATAGCTGATATTAAACTAAAGAATATCCGTAACAGAGGGGTAACCATTTCAGCCTCTGAAAAAAATGCAGTGGTTTTTTTTCTGGGTACAGATTGCCCGATTACGCAGAAGTATATAGCGCGGATTAAGGAGATTGTAAAGAGGTTTGATTCAACAACTGAATTTTATGGAGTGTTTCCTGAACAATTTTCCATGAAAGAAATCAGGCGATTTAAGAAAGACTACAAATTATCTATTCACTTTTTGAGAGATACTAAAATGGAAATGGCCCATTTTCTTGGAGCCACAGTTACCCCGGAGGTGTTTCTGTTGGATAATAAACTGGAGCTTCAATATAGAGGAGCGATCGACAATTGGTTTTACGAACTGGGTAAATACAGACTTAATACTACGGAACAATATTTGATTGATGCACTCAGTGCGTTGGATCAAAACCAAAAACCACCTTTGAAGCAAACGGAGGCCATTGGGTGTTTTATTCAAATGCCACATGATATGAAAAATGACTGATTGGAATGAGGCTATTTGTATTACTTGTCGCGTATTTTCTGTTTGTCAACTTGGCCTTGAGTCAGTCAGTTACTTACTATAAAGACATTGAACCGATTGTTGTTAATAATTGCGTGACTTGTCACCGGCCCGGAGGGCTAGGGCCTTTTAGTTTGATGACTTACGAGGAGGTAGCCAATAAGGGCAACTTCATTGCACATGTTACCAAAACCAAATACATGCCGCCTTGGCAAGCCGATCCGTTATTCCAGACTTTTCGAAACGAGAAAATTTTAACAGATGTAGAGATTCAATCTATTCAGGATTGGGTAAAAGGAGGGATGGCCAAAGGAAAAAAATCTAAAAGAAAGGCAATAGCTGAAGTTGAAAAAGGGGTGCTTGTACAGCCCGACCTCAGCTTAGCGATGGGGAAGCCATTCGACATATCAGATAAAAGCGTGGAGGAATTCAGGTTCTTTTCCATTCCTACCAACCTTCCGGAAGATACTTATGTGTCAGCTATTGAATTTATCCCAGGGAATAGAAGGTTGGTGCACCATAGCCGACTGATGGCGGATACTACCAATGACATTAGAGGTATAGATGGTATGTCAGAGTTGGACCCAAGGGTAAAGGATTTTCAGAAGACACCACTGGCCGATGATTTCCTCTATGGATGGGTGCCCGGAAATAATAAAATCTTTTTCCCTCCGGGAACAGGCAAATTACTCTACAAGTCTACTGACCTGATTTTGAATATGCATTACTCGCCTTCATCCAAGAAGGAAACTGACCAATCGAAAGTAAATTTATACTATGCCAAAACTGAGGTGGATCGGGTGGTGCATACATTAACACTGCGCGAGAATGATATTGTCAATCAGCCATTCTATATATATGCTGAGACCTCGCCTACCTTTTATATTAATTATAAAGTCGACAAGGATATTTCACTTATTTCACTTTTGCCCCACATGCACTTTATAGGCAAAAGGTTTAAGGCAGTAGCGGAAACCCCTTCCGGAGAAATCATTCCGTTAATTAAGATAGACAAGTGGGACTTCAACTGGCAGACTACCTACCAACTTAAGCACATGCTGAAAATACCTGCTGGATCATACATAAAGGTAGAGGCGCAGTATAACAACAGCTCAGACAATAAAGCCAATCCTTTTGTGCCGGCACGCAACATCGGATATGGCTGGGGTTCCACCAGCGAAATGTGCAACCTTATTATTTACTACCTCGATTATCGGGAAGGGGACGAGAAGATAGATTATTAAACTTTGGTCAGCGCCTTTAGTAATTCTGCTATGGAATGATAGGTATGTTTTTCATTGTTGAGATTGGTAGAAAGGCTTAGTCCGCCAGGCAAAGTTTCAATCCTAAGAGAAAGACTGGAGTTGGAGTCAATATGAAAACCATTCCGTTCCAAAGCATTCTTGGTCCACAAGTAGGCATGTCCTTCACCAATTAATTGAATGCCTTTGTTGCGATAGGGTTCTTGCTTTACCCGGCCAGTTTTCAGGTCAAAACCCTTGAATTGAAAAACCTCATCGAAGGTACCATCTAGTACAAGGTCTTCGGGCATGCCCACCCGAATGGATTTTTGTGAAGTGGCCAACCAAACTAGATCAGCTGTTTGCAGTGCTAAGTCCAGCTCGTGGGTAGAAACCAAAATGGCTTTGTTGTTTTCTTTTGCCAACTTCCGAAGAAGGTTCATGATCTCTACTCTGTTATTAAGATCAAGATGGGCAGTTGGTTCATCCAGAAGAAGAACAGGAGTGTCTTGCGCCAGTGCGCGGGCAATCATTACCATCTGCATTTGGCCATCACTCAACTCATGAATCGGTTTGTCCAGCAAGTCATTGATGCGCACTTGTTGAACAGCCTCATCTATTTTAATCTGATCTACTTCCGTCATTTTCACAGACCATCCGAGGTAAGGATATCGCCCGTAACTTACCAGCTCCCTTGCTGTCATCATGCCCGCATTCACTCTTTCGGTAAGCACAACGGCTATGTTCTTATTTCCCATTCCATGAATTTCACCTGATATGGGTTTTTGCGAACCTGCAAGTGTCCTTATCAATGTACTCTTACCAATTCCGTTGGGCCCCATAAAGCAAACCAGCTGGCCATTATATAAAGACAGGTTGAGGTTGGAGAACAAAATATGATCTTGAACAGCTGGGTATCCGATACTTAGGTTTTTTGTAAAAAGAGAGGAGGCATTCATCATTTACATTTTTACACCTTTACTTCTCATGACCACCCAAATCACTACCGGGGCACCTATGATAGATGTGATCGCATTCAATGGTAAAACGTTGGAGCTTCCTGGAAGCTGTGCAAGTATATCGCAAAGGAGCAGAAGGACTGCCCCACCCATCATCACCATAGGCAATAGTATTTTGTGATTTGTGGTGGGTACTAAAAGCCGAATCAAGTGGGGAACAGCCAGACCAACAAAAGCAATAGGACCGCAGAAAGCGGTTACCCCACCAGTAAGCAGACTGGTGGCCAGTACAATCTTTAGCCTTGATTTTTTGATATCTACCCCAAGGCTCTGGGCATAGTTGTCACCCAGAAGCCAAGCATTCAGTGCTTTTACAGAGGTAATAGACAGAGCGCCACCAATTATAAGTAATAGAGTAAGTATTAATATTTCACTCCAACTTGTGCCGCCTACACTTCCGAGGGTCCAAATAACAAAAGCCTGTAGGTCCTGCGCTTTACTTAGATATTGGAGTACGCTCACTAAAGAACCTGAGGCCGCTGCGATCATTAACCCAATAATTAATAATGAAGTATTATCCCGAACTCTTTGGGCAACAACGATTACTAAAAGAAAAATAGCGCCACTGCCAAAACTTGCTGCCAGTGCCAATGACCAGGGGTTAACTGATGGTAGATAGGAGGCTGCGGAACTACCAATGAGGATCACGAAGGCGACCATAAGACTTGCCCCTGAACTTAGCCCTAACACATCAGGGCCTGCCAAAGGGTTTCTAAAAAGGGTCTGCATCAGCAAGCCACCAATGGACAAGGCTGCACCAGCTACAATGCAGGTAACAGCTTTCGGAATTCTCAGCTGCCAAATGATGCTATAATGGGTGTCTTGGGGATCTCCTTGTCCAAAAAGAGTTGAGAGCACCTTGTGAAACGGTATTTGAATGCTTCCCAAAGAAATATTGGCTATAAATAGGAACAGTAGCCCAATGCCTATCAAGTAAACCGGCCATGATTTAAGGCTAAAATTCATGCGAGCCAGCTTATGAATTGTTGAGTAAAGTGACCGTTTAATCGAACCATTCTATTCTGGCATCTGCAAAGCATGAAATGGTGAATTTTCAGAAGGCCAAATTAGCCTTTAAAAAGTCAAAAAAAGGGCGTTTTGAATTCATATTTAAAATTTTGAAACCCCCATTTGGTAACTACTGTATAGTTCCTATCTTTGCAGTCCTTTTTGCGTGGAGAAACCCGCAAAACGACTCAGAAACAAGCAAAATAGGTTTTAGGCATGCCTGGAATAATTGGAAAAAAGGTCGGAATGACCAATGTGTACGGCCAAGATGGTCAAAACATAGCAGTGACGGTAATACAGGCAGGTCCTTGTGTTGTCACTCAGGTGAAGAATGTAGAAACCGATGGCTACCGAGCTGTGCAGCTTGCTTATGGCGAGCGCAAGGAAAAACATACTACTCAGCCTATGATGGGCCACTTCAAAAAAGCGAATACAACTCCTAAGCGTTTCCTTGCAGAATTCAGGGATTTCAGGACCGAGTTTGACGGTATGATTGAATTGGGCAAGGAAATAAAGCTTGAGGATATATTTAAAGAGGGAGACTGGCTGGATGCTATAGGTACTTCCAAAGGTCGTGGATTTCAAGGTGTGGTAAAACGCCATGGATTTGCGGGAGTTGGTGGCCAAACTCACGGACAGCACAACAGATTGAGAGCACCTGGATCATTAGGTAACGCGTCTTTTGCAGCCCGAGTAGTAAAAGGTAAGAAAATGGCCGGCCAAACAGGTGGTGATCGCGTGAAGGTACTTAACCTCCAAGTGGTGAAAATCATACCTGAGCAAAATTTGATATTAGTTAGTGGTCCTGTCCCAGGAGCCAAGAACTCAACAATTATACTTGAAAAGTAATGGACTTAGCTGTTGTAAAACATAGCGGTGAAGACACCGGTCGCAAAGTGAGTCTTTCTTCCGAAATATTCGGAATCGAGCCTAACGATCACGCCATCTATTTAGATGTAAAAAGCATACTGGCCAATCAGCGTCAGGGTACTGCAAAGTCAAAGCAGCGTGCAGAAATTAAAGGTTCTTCTAAGAAATTGAAGAAGCAAAAAGGAACAGGTGGAGCTCGTGCGGGTAACATCAAAAACCCTTTGTTCCGTGGTGGTGGTCGTGTATTCGGTCCTCAGCCAAGAGACTACTCTTTCAAGCTGAATAAGAAAGTAAAGGATCTTGCACGTAGATCAGCACTTGCGTATAAGGCAAAAGGCAATGCGATTTCAGTACTTGAAGATTTTGATTTCGAGGCACCAAAGACAACACAATACTTGTCAATGCTTAGCGCACTTTCAGTATCAGACAAGAAGACCTTGGTGATATTGGGAGAAAATAAGAAAAACATTGTGCTTTCCGGTAGAAACGTGCAAAACACCAAAGTGATTACTGCTGATCAGTTGAACACTTACGATGTGATGAATGCAGAGCAGGTGCTTCTGGCAGAAAGCGGTATAGAATTGATTAGCAACATTTTAAATAAGCAGTAATCCAATGAGCATTTTAAAAAAACCCCTGGTTACTGAAAAGGTCTCTGCTCTTAATGAGAAAGGGAAATATGGTTTTCTAGTTGACAACGATGCCAACAAAGTAGAAATAAAGAAAGCCGTAGAGAAAATGTATGGTGTAAACGTTGAGAAGGTAAATACCATGAATGTGATGGGTAAGTACAAATCACGTTATACTAAAGCTGGTGTTCTTTCAGGTCGTATGCCAAGTTACAAAAAGGCAATCATTACGGTAGCTGAAGGAGAAGTAATTGATTTTTATAGCAACGTTTAATAACGAATAGCGATGGCGGTAAGAAAACTTAAACCAATGACAGCAGGAAGCAGGCACCGCATGGCGCCAAGCTTTGACGATATCACTGCATCTCGTCCTGAGAAATCATTGGTAAGTACTATTAAAAAGAGTGGAGGCCGTAACAGTAAAGGCCGTATGACCATGCGCTATATCGGTGGTGGTCACAAGCAAAAACTTCGTACGATCGATTTCAAGAGGAACAAATTTGATATTCCTGCCACTGTTAAATCTATTGAGTATGATCCTACACGCTCTGCGCGCGTAGCTCTATTATATTATGCTGATGGTTTCAAGACCTATATTTTAGCTCCTCAAGGACTAAAAGCTGGTCAAGTCATTGTATCAGGAGAGTCTGTTCCTCCAGAAGTAGGTAATGCACTTCCATTAGGTAAAATTCCAGTGGGTACAATTATTCACAATGTGGAGTTGAAGCCTGGTAAAGGAGCATCTATCGCAAGAAGTGCTGGAGTATTTATTCAGTTGGTTGCACGTGAAGGAGCTTATGCTACTTTGAAAATGCCATCAGGTGAAATGAGAAATGTGCTAACGACTTGTATGGCTACTATTGGAGCTGTTTCAAATCCTGAGCATATGAATGAAAGTCAGGGTAAAGCAGGTCGTAATCGTTGGAGGGGTATTCGTCCACGTACAAGGCCAGTAGTTATGAACCCTGTAGATCACCCTATGGGTGGTGGTGAAGGTAGAGCAACTGGAGGTCATCCGAGATCACGCAACGGATTGATTTCTAAGGGTAAGAAAACCCGTTCTCCTAAGAAGTATTCAGATCGTCTAATCATTGTAAGAAGGAAGAAATAATGGGAAGGTCAATAAAAAAAGGTCCATATCTAGATGCTCGTCTTTTGAAAAAAGTAGAGACGATGGAGCAGTCAGGAAAAAAATCAGTGATCAAGACTTGGTCTAGAAGATCAACAATTACACCTGATTTAATTGGACATACGCTAGCAGTTCATAACGGGAATAAGTTTATCCCGGTGTACGTTACCGAGAACATGGTAGGGCATAAGTTGGGAGAATTTTCACCAACGCGTGTATATAAAGGACATTCAGGAAATAGAAAAGATTAATAAGTATTAATCGCTCTGTCATGGAAGAAACAGCAAAAAAGACAAAAAGATCAGTAGTTAAGAGAGCCAAATTAGAGGCTATAAAAGAGGCTGCCAAAACCGGACCTGCCACTGCTTACTTAAAAGATGTACCTACTTCACCTAGAAAGATGAGGTTGGTTGCAGATATGATTAGAGGTACAAGGGTGAATCACGCACTTAACCTTCTTAAGTATGAGGCAAAGTACTCTTCTCTAAAATTGGAGAAGCTGTTATTGTCTGCTATCAGCAACTGGTCAGTAAAAAACTCAGATCAAAAGCTTGAAGAAGCGGATCTGTTCATCAAAGAAATATTTGTGGATGGTGGTCGCCAGTTGAAGCGTTTGAGACCAGCTCCTCAAGGCCGCGCACACAGGATCAGAAAGAGATCAAACCACGTAACACTTGTGGTGGATAGTATGCTACCTGTTGTAGAGAAGCCAGAGGCTAAGAAAGAGGCAAAAAAAACTGAAAAGCCTGTAAAAAAGGCTGCTAAGAAGAAGTCAACTAAAAAGGAAACAAAGGCATAATGGGACAGAAAGTTAATCCGGTAGGTTTTAGACTTGGAGTTATCCGCGGATGGGATTCAAGCTGGTTTGGAGGCAACACTTTTGCTGACAAATTGGTAGAAGATCAAAAAATCCGCAAGTATATCAGTGCTCGTATTCCTAAAGGCGGTATCTCTAAAGTTGTAATTGAGCGTACTTTGAAACGCATTACATTAACCGTACACACTGCCCGTCCGGGAGTTGTAATTGGTAAAGGAGGAACAGAGGTTGACAAGATCAAGGAAGAATTAAAAAAATTAACTAACAAAGACGTTCAGATCAACATTTTTGAGATCAAACGTCCTGAGTTGGATGCGAAGTTGGTAGGTGAGTCTATTGCTCAGCAATTGGAAGCAAGGATTGCTTTCCGTAGGGCCATGAAACAAGCTATTGCATCTGCAATGCGTGTTGGGTCTGAAGGTATCAAGGTGAAGTTGTCTGGTCGCTTGGGTGGAGCTGAGATGGCACGTACTGAGCAGTACAAAGAAGGAAGAATTCCTTTGCATACACTTCGTGCGGATATCGACTATGCAGTAACAGAAGCACAGACTGTTTACGGAAAGATTGGAATTAAAGTGTGGGTGTTCAGAGGAGAGATTTTCGGCAAGCGCGATTTGTCACCAAATGTAGGCATGGTAAGTAATGCGGGTGGTGGAGATAATAAAGCCGGTGGACCTGCGGATCGTAGAAGAGCTGGTGGTCGTGGTCGTGGTGAAAGACCTGATCGTGGTGGAGATAGAAGAAGAAAAAATTAATTAGGAATTAATAATAGGTAGCAAATATGTTACAGCCGAAACGTACCAAGTATAGAAAAATGCACAAAGGCCGTGTAAAAGGATTGGCGACTCGTGGTCATTCGATTGCATTCGGTTCTTTTGGCTTGAAGTCACTAGAAGGCGGTTGGATAACAGCACGTCAGATTGAAGCAGCAAGGATTGCCGTAACCCGCGCAATGAAGCGTGAAGGTCAAGTGTGGATCCGCATTTTCCCTGACAAGCCGATTACTAAGAAGCCTGCAGAGGTAAGGATGGGTAAGGGTAAAGGAGCACCTGAGTATTGGGTAGCTGTTGTGAAACCTGGTACTATCCTTATAGAGGCTGGAGGCGTTGACATGGCAACTGCAAAAGAAGCATTGCGTTTGGCCGAAGGTAAACTTCCTTTTTTAACAAAATTCACCGTACGCAGAGACTACGTAGAAGCTGCAGCAAGCAAATAAAGCAATGAAAAACGCGGAGATAAAAGCATACACTGTAGACGAGCTCAAGGAAAAAATTGGTAGCGAACAGGAAGCGTTGCGCAAACTAAAATTTGCACATCAGATTTCCTCTATCGAGAACCCTTTGAAAATCCAGGAAACCAGAAGATTGGTTGCTCGCTTGAAAACTGAATTGAGAGCTAAAGAACTTCAAAAGTAATTTCCAATGGAAAGGAATCAGAGAAAAGAAAAAGTAGGTACGGTCACCAGCAACAAAATGGATAAGACCATAACCATAGCCGTGAACAGAAAGGTGAAACATCCTATCTACGGTAAGTTCATGAAGAAGACCACCAAATTGATGGCGCATGATGAGAAAGGTGAAGCTGGGATTGGAGATACAGTTCGCATCAGCGAAACACGCCCTTTGAGCAAGAACAAAAGGTGGAGATTAGTAGAAATAGTAGAAAAAGCGAAATAGCATGATACAGACCGAATCAAGATTAAAGGTGGCTGACAACAGCGGAGCAAAAGAGGTGCTGTGTGTTCATGTATTGGGAGGAACCAAAAGACGCTATGCTTCTGTAGGTGATACCATCGTAGTGACTGTAAAGTCAGCTATGCCTTCCAGCGCGATAAAGAAAGGAACTGTTTCTAAAGCGGTTGTAGTAAGAACCAAAAAAGAAATCAGAAGAAAGGACGGATCATATATCCGTTTTGAAGAAAATGCAGCTGTGCTTTTGACCGCACAAAACGAGCCACGTGGTACTCGTATTTTCGGGCCAGTAGCACGAGAGCTGAGAGAAAAGCAGTTTATGAAGATTGTTTCATTGGCCCCTGAAGTACTTTAATTATGGATAGGAGATTTAACAAACAGCCAAAAATGCACATCCGCAAAGGAGACACTGTAAAGGTGTTGGC
>JBATLM010000190.1:0-16283 GCA_049289315.1 Cyclobacteriaceae bacterium | reverse complement strand
GGTGCCAAAAAAGGCTATGCCTGGTTTGAAAGCAAAAGATGCTGTTAATATCCCTGAAGAGGAACGTGATTATTATTTGGAAAGGAAATATCCTTCGTTTGGTAATCTCGTGCCACGAGATGTGGCTTCCAGAAATGCGAAAGATGTATGTGATGAAGGAAGAGGTGTTGGCTCTGGGTTGGCAGTATTCCTTGATTTCTCTGATGCAATAAAACGATTGGGTAAAGACAGTATCGAAGCAAAGTACGGCAACCTTTTCGATATGTATGCGCAGATTACGGGCGATAATCCTTATGCAATGCCAATGATGATTTATCCGGCCGTTCACTATACGATGGGAGGGCTTTGGGTAGATTACAACCTGATGACCAATGTACAAGGGCTTTACTCTTTGGGAGAAGCCAACTTCTCTGATCACGGTGCCAACCGATTGGGTGCAAGTGCCTTGATGCAAGGATTGGCAGATGGATACTTTGTTATTCCTTACACCCTTGGCGATTACCTCGCGAATTTGCCTTATGATGAGATAAGTACAGATCGACCGGAATTCAAAGAAGCAATAGAAAATGTGAACGGCAGGGTGAATAAACTGCTGAGCATTAAAGGAAATAAAACAGTTGACGAGTTTCACAGAGAGTTGGGACTCACGATGTGGGAGTACTGCGGAATGTCCCGCACAGAGGAAGGCCTTAAGACAGGTAAAAAGAAGATTCAGGAATTGAGAAAAGAGTTCTGGGAAAATGTGAACGTGGTAGGTGGATCTGGAGAACTTAATCAAGAGTTAGAGAAAGCAGGACGTGTCGCTGATTTTATGGAACTCGGTGAGCTGATGATTGACGATGCACTTAACAGATCAGAATCATGTGGAGGTCACTTCCGTGAAGAGTCTCAGACTCCTGAAGGAGAGGCAAAAAGAAAAGACGATGAATTCTCATACGTTGCCGCATGGGAATATAAAGGTGATAATCAGCCTGAGGAACTTCACAAGGAAGAACTGAAATTTGAAAATGTAAAACTCACACAGCGTAGCTACAAATAATTATGAAGATTACATTAAAAGTTTGGAGACAAAAAAACAGCGAAACGAAGGGAGCATTTAAAACCTATCCCGTTGACGGTGTGTCAGAAGATATGTCTTTCCTTGAAATGATAGATATTCTGAATGAAAGTCTGGTAAAGAAAAACGAAGAACCCATCGCTTTTGACCATGACTGCCGAGAAGGTATTTGTGGTATGTGTAGCCTTTACATCAATGGACGTCCTCACGGGCCTGTTCAAACGACCACCTGCCAGTTGCATATGAGATCATTCAAGGATGGTGAAACGATTACCGTGGAGCCATGGCGTGCAAAGCCATTTCCAGTTGTAAAAGACCTTGTGGTGGACCGTGATGCTTTTGATAGAATTCAGCAAGCTGGTGGATATGTGTCTGTCAATACGGGTGGTGTGCCTGATGCTAATGAAATTCCAATTCCTAAAAGGATTGCTGATGAAGCTTTTGATTCAGCTACCTGCATCGGATGTGGAGCTTGTGTAGCGGCTTGTAAAAATGCTTCTGCTATGCTTTTTGTGAGTGCTAAGGTGTCTCAATTTGCCATGTTACCGCAAGGGCAGGTGGAAAGGAGAACCCGCGTGGAGAAAATGGTGGCTCAAATGGATGAAGAAGGTTTCGGAGCGTGCACCAACACAAAAGCCTGCGAAGCGGAGTGTCCAAAGGATATTAAGATCACCAACATTGCACGACTTAACAGAGAGTATTTCAGCGCGAAGTTGAGTTCAAATAACGTCTAGTTAAAAGCGACTATAAAAAAGGCCTCGTTGGATCACCAGCGAGGCCTTTTTTATTTAAATCTCAAATGGGTTATTCACTTTTACATACTCCAATTCCTACACGGCCATTAAAACCTTTGCTGGCGATGGCACCAATGTTTCCCCCAGCCAGTACAATGTCTCTTTCAGGGCCCACATCCGATAGGTGCACCTTTATAGATGCTTCTAATTCTATCAAATCTGTATAGTTCAGCTTGGTTTCGTTGGCCAACTGTACAAAATGAGTTTCACTTCTGCCTGTTGTGCCTAGTACGGGATTGAGCAGGGCGGCTATCTCTGCATCTGGGGTGGAAATGTCGCCCAAATGTAAGTGAACAGGTAATTCCACATCACCATCTGTACCTTGCAAGTCAACCAAAATCAATGCTGATCCATCCCTTTTTTCTTGAAAGGTGACAGTTCCGCTGACATTAAAATCCGAGGTTTGCTGCAGGGCATAAGTGACCTCATTTCCCGTCAAATCCGATACGCTTTGGCTTTCTTCACAGCCTAGTAGGCCTAAAATAATGGCAAATGCTCCAATCCAACCTTTCATAATTCCTTTCGTTCTATGTTAAAATTACAATATTTTAAACGATCATAACTTGTCCTACCGTATTAACAAACTAGATTTGTTTTCAATTATCCGTCTTTTTGGCACGGATGTGGTTATATATCTATAACAAATAGCTTAACCTTTTAGTTGGTGAATCGATTATATTTTATTCTTTTAGTTTGCCTTGGATGCAGTCCGTCCCTGACCAATAACAGTCTGAAGACGGATTTGCAAAACCCTCGTCCTGAGTGGTTAAGTGCCAAGCCTATGCAAGATCGCTATTATATTGGTATTGGACATAGCGTAAAAGACGGGATTAATAATTACATACAATCTGCTAAAAGCAGCGCTCTCGAAGATATTATATCTGAAATTCGTGTAACGGTGTCCTCTACTTCTGTGCTGAGTCAGATCGATGCCAACAAAGAGTTTCAGGAGAGATATGAGCAAATCATAAAGACCACTGCATCCGATGAATTGGAGGAATATGAGCAGGTAGACGCCTGGGAGGATGATCAAAATTACTGGGTATACTACCGGTTATCGAAACAACGCTATAAGGAGATTAAAGACGAGCAAAAACGCAATGCGGTAACCTTGGCTCTGGATTTTTTCACCAAAGCAAAGCAATCGGAAAGGGCTGGCGAAGACATACAGGCTCTGGGCTTTTATTTCAAAGGGTTCGGGGCTATTGAAAAGTACCTTGGCGACCCCATCCGGTTAGAATTCGAAGGCAAAGAGATTTTATTGACCAATGAGATTTACGCCTCCATTCAGCAGATATTGGATCGTATACAATTGGTAGCCAACCCGGCTGAGATCATGCTCAACCGCAGGGTAGCTACAGGAACTGAAACGGTAGTGGTTACTGCTATTTATAAAGATTCAAAAAAGGCAATTCCCGATTTGCCCTTGAAAGCATCCTTTGAAAAAGGAGCAGGCGATGTTTTTCCTGAATATAAAACAGACGCTTCTGGGCAAAGTAAAATTCTTATTACTAAAATCAGTTCTAAGGATGTGGAGCAAACGGTAGGCGTAAAAGTAAACATGCTGAGTTTTGCCGGAGCTAACGCCTCCCCAATTTATTCCTTAGTGGCCGAGCGCATGGTGGCACCCAAAGTAAATGTGCTATTGAAAGTTCAAAGACCATTGGTCTATATCACTTCAGATGAAAAAACATTGGGTGTGAATAAGTCAAATGATCAGATTACCAATAGGGTAAAGAACTTTCTGACCAGCTCCGGTTTTGAACTTACGGATAGCAGGGGTAAGGCTGAACTGTGGATGGACATTAATGCCAACTCGGAAAAAGGTGCCGTATCGGGGAGTATTTATATTACCTATGTAACCGCAGTAATTAAGGTGGTTACCCTTGCTGAAAACAAAGAGATATATGCCACCACGCTGGATAGGATAAAGGGTTATAGCCTCGACTTTGAGCGATCCAGTCAGGAGGCGTATAATAAGTCGCTGGAGGTGCTGGAAAAGGAAAAATTACCAGAATTACTCAACGCGATACTGCAGTAGAAGGGCCTAAAAAACGATAAATTATGAGTTGGCCTTATAATTGCATTGTTTAACTTGCAAAACCAAATAAGAAATCGAATATGAAAAATTTAACTAAACTATCATTTATCCTGGTTGCCGTGGCAGGTCTTTTGATTGCCGGCTGTAAAGGGAAAGAGAAACTTCCTCAAGGTGAGCAAGAAATTATAGTACCTTGTTCTGGACCGGACTTTTTCACAACCAATAAATATTTCAGAGCTAACTCAATTGGTGAAAGCCAGGATCAGGTAACCTCTAAGAAAAAAGCATTGACTAACGCAAGAAATGAGTTAGCGCAAAGCATCCAAACTACTGTAAAAACTGTTACTGACAACTACGTGAATTCACGTGAGATGAATAACAAAGAGCAGGTAGAGGAGAGATTTGAGAGCCTGAACAGAGAGGTAGTAGACCAAACCATTACTGGTGTGCGTACCCTTTGTGAAAAGCTGGTAAAAACTGAGAATGGAACATACAAGACGTATGTGGCTATCGAGCTTTCAGCTGACGAGTTAGTATCGAAATACAACGAGCGTCTTTCTAAAGATGAGATGTTGAAAATCGATTACGACTACGAGAAGTTCAAAGATACTTTCGAGAAAGAAATGGCAAAAATGGGAAACTAATTCCTGATGAATTATTAAAGAGCTCCTTGATTCAAGGAGCTCTTTTTGTTTAACGCAATTCATAAAAATATGTCAGCAGGATATTCTGGAACACCTCTGATTAAGAAGCTGGGTATTAAGCCTGGCTTTTCCATTCGGGTAGCACATGAACCCGAGGCCTATTGGGATTGGATAAGCCCACTGCCGGATGAAATAAAGGTAATCAGCAGGACAAAGAAAGAAGGGGCAGATTTCATTCATCTATTTGTAAAAGAGAAAAAGGTATTTGAAAAGGAGTTTTTGAAGCTTAAATCAGAATTGAAAAAAGATGGAATGCTTTGGGTATCATGGCCGAAGAAATCATCAAAAGTAGCCTCTGATCTGGATGAGAACATTATCCGCGACTTCGGACTTAAGAAAGGACTGGTGGACGTAAAAGTGTGTGCTGTAGACGAGGTATGGTCGGGTTTGAAATTTATGTATCGGGTGAAAGACCGATAGCTAAAATTGCATCCTGGACCTTCTATTAAAAAAAGGTCTTAATATGGTCCTATCCAGTAGCAGGAAAGCAAGCCCCATATTCAATGCTATAATTGAGTTAACGATTAATTTCCCACTTAAAGGAATGGATGGTAGAGTAGGAGTGGTAACTCCCGTTGGTAATTTTACCTGATTGAAGGAAAGCATTCCGTTCAGGGCATTGAATATACCGGTGTCCACAAGGCTGGCGCCAATCCCCATCGCTACCAGAATACCAGCTAGCAAGATCAATCCATTTTTAGGAGTAAGCATAGAAGCAGCGGGGACTTTGTCGAGGTTTCCCATTACACGCTGTGTGAAATTATCAGAAGGATGAAGTAATGTGTTACGCTCCAGGGATTGTTGGATCAGTTTTAATACCTCCAGCCTACTACGCAGTGCTTCCGAAGTATTCAATCCCTTTTTTACTTTCTCCAGCTTCTCACCAGTCAGTTCCCCGTCAAGGTAAGCAACCAGTAGTTCGTCTATTTCTTGTGATACCTTTTTCATATCAATGATACTATAAAGTTAATGCTTCTTTTTGTAAAATACTTTTCAACTCATCGGCCATTCGTTGCCTGGCTCGATGAATTCTCACTTTTGTCGTATTCATTTTCTGCCCCATGATGTCCGCTACTTCCTCCAACGAAAATTCTTTTAAGTAAAAAAGTTGAAGGGAAAGCCTGTCGGCTTCATTGAGCCTGTTCAGCGCCTGATCAATAAACACGGTTTTATCATCTTTTTCTAAAGTAGTATCAGATTCACCCGCAGGGTTAAAGGTATGGTCAATGGATTGAAATACCCTTTTGTTCTTGCGCTTGTAGCTGATGGCTGTATTAAATACAATCCGATACAGCCAGGTAGAAAACCGTGCTCCACGTTTGAACCCTTTGAGATAATGAAAGGCCTTAATAAAAGCATCCTGTGCTATCTCTTCAGCATCTGCTTTGTTCTCCGTTATCTTATAAGCAATAGTAAAAGCATAGCTTTTATAGTCGTCTACAAGCTGAGCATAAAGCTGCTTTTCGCCAGCTAAAATGCGGTCGATAAGGTTGTTTTCTTCCTGAACTGTGATCACGTGCCTTGGACGCAGTGTTTGACTATTAAGTTACACAATATTAGTAGCGGGAGTAATATTTTTTTTTCAGTAGCTTGTAACCACAGTTGTGGAGGGTGCGTCAAAGGGCCAAAAACAATAAGACTATGAATGTAGCAGTATTAGGGGTAATGATCCCCATCATCGGAATAATCGGAGCCTTTATCATTATAGGTTATTTGCGCAAGTTTCAGAACATGGAGCGTATGGCCATTATTGACAAAGGTCTGGATCCTTCTTTGTTTAAATCAGAGCGTGTTACAGCAGCTGCACTACGAGCTTCTCTATTATTGATTGGAGCAGGGCTTGGCTTGTTGATGGGGTATTGGTTGGACAGCTCTTTTGGAATGGATGACGTAGCTTACTTCTCTATGATTTTTATTTTTGGAGGAATCGGGTTAGGAGTTGCCTATCTGGTAGAGGAGCGCAAGAACAAAGAAGAAAAATAACCCTTCAATAGTCATTGGTCGGTAAGGCGAACACGCAATCTCCCATTCAATCTTGAAGGGGGATTGCCGTCATGTTATCCATCGGCACTTTTCTTTAACCGTACAACCAAAGTCCTATGGTGAGCATGGCCACCGAGATCAGTATCAGAGAAAACAGGTTGATCAATATTCCTGCCCGCATCATTTGTTTCACGGAAATGTGTCCACTTGCAAATAGTATAGCATTGGGTGGTGTAGAAATGGGCATCATAAAAGCGCAACTTGCAGCAAACGCAACTGGCATGGCAAGAATGATGGGATTGATTTGAAGTCCATCGGCAATCCCTAATACAACAGGTACAAATATGGTTGTGAGTGCTACATTGCTCATCAACTCTGTTAAAAACATCGACAACCCTGAGAGCGTAACAATCAATGCGCCTGTGGATAAATTTCCTTGTTGCGCGATCTGGTCACCGATCAATTGCACTAGCCCTGCATCGGCCATACCCTGTGCCAGAGAAAGCCCACCACCAAAGAGTAATAATATTCCCCATGGAAGGTTTTTCATGTCTCCCCACTCTAGAAGAAATGTAGAGCTCTTCAAATCGATAGGAGTTACAAACATCAGAATACCTCCGGTCATGGCAATGGTCGTGTCATCCAAAAGATTGGTGCCAAGAAGTGCGTTGATGTTTTGGCGAAAGATCCAGAAGAAACAGGTAAATCCAAAGATGACCAATACTCTTTTCTCTTCTTTTGAAAGAGTACCCAGTCCTTTCAATTTGGAATTGATCAATTCAGCAGATCCTTCCACGGAGCGAAGTCCGTTGCGGTAAAGAATCTGGGTGATGGTAATGTAGCAAGCAGCTAATATGGCCAGCATTAAAGGTATGCCGATCACCATCCAGGTAGCAAAGCTCACATCCTGATCGTAAAAACGCTTAATAAATCCTACCGTCACCACATTGGGTGGCGTGCCAATGATAGTAGCAATGCCTCCGATACTCGCGGCATAAGCAATGCTGAGCATCAAACCGGTAGCAAATTTTTCAAACTTGGGTTTATCTGCTTCACTGATTTCACCTGCTAATAATTTTGTAACAGAAGTAGCGATCGGAAGCATCATTACTGCGGTAGCAGTATTGCTGATCCACATACTGATCAGGGCAGTAGAAATCATGAACCCCAGAATGATGCCGTTGCCACTTGTTCCCGTAAGGCGAATCAGATTAAGCGCAATACGAGTGTGGAGGTTGTGTTTCTCTAAACCCAGGGCGATCATAAAGCCACCCATAAAAAGAAATATAATACTATCCCCATAAGGGGCCGCTGCTTCTCTTGCTGTTGCCACTGCAAAGAGGGGAAACAAAATCATAGGTAAGAGTGCTGTAACAGGAATAGGAGCCGCTTCACTCACCCACCATGTTACCATCCAGGCGCCAAGCGCTAGCACTACAGCACCTTTGTAGGATAGTGCAGTTTGTGAAAGCAAGAAATAGACGAGAGCAAATAGCACCGGGCCGAGGATAAGGCCAACGGTTTTACTTTTAGAGGCAGACGCAGTCAAAGGGATTGGGGCTAAGTGGAACTAAAACAAGATAGTGTTCTTCTGAGGCAAAGCAAACTGATATTGTGTAAGTAAAAAGGCCTGATTGCTCAGGCCTGAAATGCACTAAAAACTGATAGCTGTTTTATTGAGTTTTTGGGTTCGCTGGTTTTACAATAATGGTCCTGCCATCCAATTCTGTTTCGTTCAATGCCGCAATGGCGTTGTTACCCTCCTCATCGTTGGGCATTTCTACAAAACCAAAACCTTTAGATCGACCTGTCTCTCGGTCGGTGATGATTTTGGCGGAAGTGACCTCTCCAAACTGGGCAAATGCTTTTTCCAGTTCGTCATGTCCGGTCTGAAAATTGAGTCTAGCAACGAAAATGTTCATGGCAGAATATTAGTTAAAATTGTATTCAAGGGAATGATGGCACTTTTTGAGTAACTCGATCAAACCATTGCGATACAAAATAAAAATTAATTGAGAAATATTCAAGAAGAGCGGGAGATGAAACTAGTTGGTGATGAGTTCTCTGGCATTTTCTTTCGCCAAAGTGGAAGGTTTTTCACCTCCGATCATCTTGGCGATCTCTTCAATCCGTTCTTCTTCCGACAATCTTTTTATCCGGCTGATTGTTTTTGTGCTCTTAGAATCCTTAAAGGCATAAAAATGACAATCCGCCTTGGCAGCAATTTGCGGGAGATGACTGATGGCGAGAAGTTGGTGCTCGCCAGCCATGGATTTCATCATTTTACCCAACCGCATGGCAATCTCACCGGATACACCCGTGTCAATTTCATCCAAGATAAGGGTAGGTAGTGCTGTTTTTTCGGCCAACAGGTATTTGATGCAAAACATCAACCTGGAAAACTCACCACCCGATGCAACCTGTGCCAGCGAACGAACTGAAATCCCTTTGTTGGCACTGAACAATAATTCTATGCTGTCAATACCAGACCCTGAGGGCACTCCTGTCTGATGTTCCACCTGCAGCTGGGCTTCCGGAATACCCAATTCATTGAGTAGCGAGATCATCTGTTTACAAAAACCCTTGAAGCTTTTGATTCTGGACTGGCTGAGCAACGCACCTTTTTCATTGAGTACTATTGTGGCTTCGTCCAGTTTCTTTTTAAGCACAGACAGTTCATCATCGAGGTTGCTGGTTTTATCTGCTTTGTTTTGCAAATCGTCTTGCAATTGAAGCAGTTCGGCCACCGATCCCAGTCTGTGCTTTTGTTGCAATTGATAGATAAGACTCAGTCGCTCTTTGACTTCTTCAATTTTTTCAGGATCAAAATCTACTTTCTCTTCTTCGCTTTCTACTTCACTAATAATATCATTTAGTTCTATTCGCACGCTTTCAAACCTTTCTGTGAGTTGTTGGTAGCGATCGGAGTAGTTGCCCAGCGAACTCATGATAGTGCGCGCTTCATTTAAAATACCTGATGCAGAAATGTCGGAGCGATCGAGTTGAGTAAGCAGTTGATTGATCTTTGTCTTAATATCTTCGGCATGCTCCATTATTTTAAGAGAAGCCTCTAGTTCAGTTTGTTCGTTCTCTACGAGGTTAGCTTTGCTTAATTCTTCCAGTTGGAATTTCACGAAGTCAGATTCCTGCCGCAGTACGTTGGCTTCATCTTCCAATGCGTTGTACGCTTCTCGGGTAATCACATAATGTTGCCAGGCCTGCTTATATTCCTCAAGAAATATCCCATTGGTTGCAAAAGCATCGATCACGCTAAGCTGAAAAGCGCGGTTACCCAGATCCAGTGTTTCGTGTTGGGAGTGAATGTCCATCAAACGCATCCCAATCTTTTTCATGATGTCAAGCGTCACGGGTGTATCGTTGATGAATGCACGGCTCTTTCCATTGGGACTGATCTCTCTGCGGATGACAGTCTGCTTGTCGTAGTCTAAATTTTCACTTTCAAAAAGAGGTTGCAGCTTGTAGGCGCCAATATCGAAGGTGCCCTCTGTGATGCATTTCTCTTTTTCATTCCAAAGCACCTTGGTGTCAGCCCGGTTGCCCAACAGCAGCCCCATGGCCCCCAGCATAATGGACTTACCTGCACCTGTCTCCCCAGTGATCACATTCAGGTGACGGGATAAATCCATCTCCAGATGATCGATGAGGGCGTAGTTTTTTATGGTGAGGTGTGTCAGCATTTACGGTTATTATTTGCCCCACGGTCAGGAGTAAGGCATTTACAATATTAATTTATTTAGGGCACAATTGATAAGGGGATTAGCTCAATCCCTCACCCCAGGCCTCCCCCAAGGGAGAGGGGGCAGATTCCCCGCGCGATGCGCGAAATCTAATTACTAATAATCTTCTGATAAATATTCCGCTTAGGGTCTACGCTATTGAGGATGTCATAAGCTTCTCTGCGAACGCTCAGGTTCCCATCGGAAAAAATATTCACCAACTCATTGGCTTTGGTGTCGAAAAAAGAAACCACAAAAATGGCGTTGGGATAGGTGGTCCAGACAGTTTTTAAGTTCTTAAGCACAGTAAGCACAACCGTCCGACTTTGGTCGGGTGTTTTTTCAAATGTGTCGAGTGCCTGCCTGTGATAGCGATAGGTGTTCTTCCTCAGCTCCACCATCTGTGGATTGTTCAGGTTTTCAATCAATGCATAGCGGTTTCGGTTGCTACCGAGCGCCTGCCACCCCGGCCGGTTGGAAGGCTGCGCATTGTTGACGACCGTAAGCGCTCTTTGGAAATAAGGTGTGCCACCTAGGTCGGAAAACGAATCGTAATCCATGCCCAACACGATGTAGGCATAAAAAGCCAGCATGGAAGTAAGGTTGCTGATGTAGGTATTGTCGTTGTACTCCAGCGGCAGCGATTCGATGTATTCAAATTCCCACTCACGATCGGCAAAGTTCAACAGAACAGACTCGTAGTTGGTATTGTAGACCGGCCGTGCAGAAGTAATTTGCGCATTGGCAGTGAAGCTACCGATGGAGGGCATCTTAGTGATATTGAGAAAAAGGGTCCCATTTATTTTCTCGTAGTTCTTATAACTGTCGTTTGTCCACTTCCGGGTGTTCAGAAAATTGGCGAAAGCCCGTTCCATATCCTTGAAGATGGCGCGATCGGTAGTCTGCACCTGTTCGGCATTTACCACTACTTTGAAATTCAACTCCTGACCTAAGAGCACAGTGGCAGAACCAATAAAAACCAGAAGGGTAATAATTCTATGCATAGCGTTGTACTATAGCATTAACGATGTCGGTGGCTACTTCTTTCTTATTCTTTAAGGAAAATTCGAAAACTTCTCCCTTTTTGTCAATCAGTTTGATTTTGTTGGTGTCGTGGCCAAATCCTGCCCCTTTGTCGTTGAGTGAGTTAAGCACGATCAGATCGAAGTTTTTGGCAGCAATCTTCTTCATGGCGTTCTGCTCTTCATTTTCTGTTTCCAGCGCAAAGCCCACGATAAACTGCCCATTCTTCTTCTGCTTGCCCAATTCTGCGGCAATGTCTGTGGTTTTCATTAATTGCAAGGTCAGGTCGTTGTCTGCCTTTTTTATTTTTTGATCAGCTACCGTAGCAGGCCTGTAGTCGGCTACCGCTGCGGAGAACACTGCAATATCTGTTTTGGGAAACACCTCCTGACAGGCTTCATGCATGTCTGCAGTGGAAGTCACCTTCTTGACGACAATGTTCGGGTGTTGTAAAATAAGATGTGTGGGGCCTGATACCAACGTAACATTTGCGCCAACGCTGGCCAATGCTTCTGCAATGGCATAGCCCATCTTGCCGCTGGAGTTGTTGCCAATAAAGCGAACAGGATCCAAGGCTTCGTGCGTGGGGCCTGCAGTTACTAAAGCGCGCTTTCCGCTAAGCTTTTTTTTTTCGCTGAAGAATTGATTCAACTGCTCCATGATTTCTTCAGGCTCTGCCATGCGGCCAGTGCCTACCAGTCCGCTGGCCAATTCACCATGACCAGGAGCCATAAGGTGATTGCCATATTCTTGCAGTGATTGTAAATTCTTTTTGGTAGAGGGATGCTGCAACATATCCAGGTCCATGGCCGGTGCTACAAACACAGGGCATCGCGCAGAAAGGTAAACGGCTAATAAGAGATTGTCACACTCACCATGTGCCATCTTGGCCAGGGTATTGGCACTGGCTGGAGCGACTACCATGGCGTCTGCCCAGAGCCCCAGTTCCACATGGTTGTTCCATTCTCCTGCCTCGTTTTTCAAAAACTGAGACAAGACCGGATTTTTAGAAAGAGTAGAAAGGGTAAGGGGTGTAATAAAATCCTTCGCGGATTCGGTCATGATCACCTTCACTTCGGCACCCTCTTTCACTAATAAACGTGTGAGATTGGCTGCTTTGTAGGCGGCAATACTTCCCGAAACCCCTAGGATGATCTTCTTTCCTTTCAAGGTTGTTTATTCTGGCAGCTCTTCAGTGCGCATACGGTAGTTCAGCTTGCCTTCCAAAAACTCTTCAGTTGCCGTAGTGGTAGCCTTTGGCATACGCTCGTAAAACTTAGAGATTTCGATTTGCTCGCGGTTTTCAAAAACTTCCTCCAGGTTGTCTACAGTAGTAGCAAACTCGGCAAGTTTAGAATTCAATTCTTCTTTGATGTTAACTGCGATCTGACGCGCACGGTGTCCAATCACAACTACAGAATCGTAAATGTTGCCTGTAGGGTCAATGATTTTTTCAATGTCGCGGGTGATAATAGAAGATTGTACTATGGCCATGGTGTTTATGAGTTATCTGTTTTGTATTGATTGACTTTCGTTATGCTCTCTGAATAATATTTCTCAGCCGTTTTTAGAAACTGACTTTGCGGATAGTTATCGATGAATTCTATATAAAATTCTATTACGGTGGTATAGCGTTCCTTCTGCAGGCTAGGCAAACTTTGTGTGGCCAGTTTGAACTGAGCTTCCACTTTTAAAAATACCATCTCCTCCATGTAATGCGAATCTGGGAAACTTTCTCTAAAAGATTCAAAGGCAATAAGCGCTGCTTTGTACCTTTTTATTTTGAGATAAAGCTTCGCGTTTTCAAAGTTCTTTTGTTCTAGTTTCTCCTGACTTTCAATAATCACCTTGGTGGCCTTGTCCACAAACTCGCTGCTGGGAAACTGATTTATAAACGTCTGCATAGCAGCCATTGCTTCAATACCGCTGGTTTGATCTAGGTTGTAAGTAGGAGAGGCGGCATACAGCGAATAAGCATACATAAAATGCGCTTCTTCTGACTGAGCACTGCGACCGTAGGTTTCATAAAAAGATTTAAACTGTGCCGAGGCCAGCAGATAAGTCCTTTCATAATATTGGCAATAGGCCAGTAAAAACTCCACTTTCTCGCCTTCAGGCAAACCCCGTACTATCGGACGAATTTGCTCAAACAACAGGGCAGCGTGATAATAGTCCTCCTCTTCGTAATAATTTTGTGCTGCTTCGTACTTCACCCTCCAGTCCTCGCTCTTCTCAATCTTCCGGTATTTGCTGCAAGAAGCCCCTAAACCAACGATACCCGCCAATAAGCAGTAAAACAACAATTTTCTAACCCGCATAAGCCTGCAAATATACTACACTGGCAGGAATTCACAATCTGCTACTGTGTTCTCCCTCAACCTTATTTATGGATGAAAATTGCCTATTTCCTAACTATTAATTTCCGGGTAAGCACCCCGTCATTGTCCAAATAGAGGGTATAAAAATAAACCCCGGGCGCCAAGTCCGCTGTAGACAGCTTTACGGTGGTTTCAAAAGATGGCAGCTCATAATCACCCATGGGCATGCCCAGGATGTTGTGAATGACCACGTTGGCCTTCATGGCATCATTGATAAGGCGATATTCGATAAAGGCGTAGTCTGAGACAGGATTGGGATACACATCGTGAATGGTAATGTCTTTGGACTGGAAAACCAGTGATTTTTCCCTCCTTTCCTCTACGGAAACGCTCACATTGTGCTCCAACGCCTCCGCAAGGCGCCCTCGCTCAAAGATTTCAAATTTGAAAAGGGTCTGGCCCGCTACAAGACCGGTTTCAAGTGTGTAAGAAAGCCCACTTATTGTTTGGCCGGGTTCTATTCTTTTGGAGAATTCGTCCATTCCGGACTCTAAACAGTTATCTCCCAAGCAAAAATACCCTTTTTGGGTGCCTCCAAGGTCGCCCTGTATTTTGCGAATAATGTAGAATTGGGGCTTGTCTGTGGTGTTTTTTATCTGGAGTGGAATCTTCAAAACCTGGCTAAACTGCGACTGATAACTGGTTTCTGCCCTATTGACAAGCTCCGGCCGTTGCGCAAACACATTTAAGCTGCACAGTATCACAAAAGCTATGGACAACCTCAAACTCATAAGGACACACTGATTCAACTGATAATTTAATTGAATTGAAGCCCTTGTCCTAAATAATTGATAAAAAAATGACAGGTGGGAACAATTTATCCCCCAAGTTGTGCGTTACCGCTCCGTTTTGGATTTTACCACATCGCTTTTCTCAGGTTTTTCCTTGACCCGCCAGGTAAAACCCTGCAGTCTTTTGTCACCTTCTTCCAGCTCGGCAGGGGGAATAAAAGAGGCATCGGGCTGTATGTAAAAACTGATGTTGTTCACCTTTCCCTCTACGAAGTTGATCTTCATGTTGCTGCAGATGATTTTGTTCATCCCCATCATGATCGACTTCGGTTTTTTGGATGCCACACTGTCCTGAGTGGCTTCTGGTTTCATTTCTTGCAGCGCGAAGTACGCACTTTCTCCATTTCCTTCTACATCCACATGGTTGATGGCATTGTCTTTAAAGATGGCCGTCATCTTTCGCCCTTTGATCTGATTGAAATGGAACAGCGTGTCTTGCGAGACGACAAAGGAGTTGTCAATCAGAAAAATGCGATCGATGGTTTTGTTGGAGATCAGCATTCTGATGGAATCAGCTGTCATCTGGTTTTCATCGGTCCACAACACCGGGTCGTTGAAGAAGTAGAGTGTGGAATCGTGCGCCTGATACACCACCGAGTCGGCCAACCCTTGCAGGTCGGTCTTGAAAATTTTTACGTTGTTATAAGCCAGTAGCTTCTTCTTCAACGGATCTGGGCTTTCTATGGACACCAACGTATCGGCAGCCATAAAGAGGGTATCCGACTCATCGGTAATCTTTGCCAGATAGGCGTTGCCATATACTTTGGTAATGCCGTTACCCCGGTCGTAGTCGCCATCGTCTCCATAGATAATCAAGTTTTCCTCTTTGGAAGTCATCACCACATTGCCCTTGGCTTTGTAGGTCTTCTGCAGGTCGTTAAGAAAGTATTGGTCGCCTTTTAGTTTGTAGGTCGGTGTTTCTATCTCACCAGAGTTGAGCGAGGATAATTTTTTACTGGTGTCATAAAACCCATTCTCATACACCGCCACACCTCCTTCTTTGTCGGTAATGGTGGTGGTGGCACGAAAGAGAATGATTTTAGATTTAGAGTTATACTGAAGCGTGTCCGACTTCATGGTGTACTCTTCATTGACACCCACTACATCACTTTTAAAAGAGGCCACGTTGGTATTGATATCGTAATAACCCTTCTTGCTGGTGAGCACGTTGGTGCTGTCTACCAATCTACCACCATTAAAATAACGGGCTTCGTTTTGGTTGCGGTAGTAGTCGAGGTAGTCAGTGAAGAGGGTGGCCAATCCCAGTTTGGTGAACACCACGTTCTTTCTCAGGTGAGCAATTTTTTTATCCCCATCATAGGAGAGTCCGCGCGAAGTCACATCAATGGAGTCGCCCTCAGTGATGTGTATTTTACCAAAGGCTTCTACACGGTTTTCCGACTTGAAATAATGGGCCGAATCGCAGTAGATGGTGGTCTTGTTTTGCACAAAAATGACGTTGCCGAGCAATCGGTCGTAGCGCTGTCCATCTTTTACGCTGCCTACCAGGTTGTCCGCACGCTTCAGTTTCACCCTGCGCTGACTCAATGCCTCGGTAGAAACAAGGAATACAAGTAGGAATACAATAAATAAGGAGCTGCGCATCATCATTTGAACTCGTAAAAATAGATAAAAGTTATCTTTGTCGGATGCTGCGCCCTTTCACCCACCAGATGGCTTCTTTGTGCCCTCCCGATCAGCGGATACTGCTCGCAGTGAGCGGAGGCGTAGACTCTATGGTGATGCTGCACTTGTTTCATCAGGCAGGATATAAG
>JBATLM010000189.1:0-1529 GCA_049289315.1 Cyclobacteriaceae bacterium | reverse complement strand
TTATAGTAAGTTTATACTCCACTATATTTGTCATTGTAGAAAGCTATTTCAAACCCTAACCATCGGAACTTGCTCACTTGCTAAGATTAATTTCTTAGAAGGTGAGCCTCCTTAGTGTTTTTCGAAGCTGACTTCTGTCTATCCAAATTTTTTTATAAATTATTAATTTATAAAACTTCATTAAAAATGAAAACCATAATAGTTGCCTTTATGGCAATGTTTTTAACAATGTTTACGAACGACGTTAAAGCACAATATATTCCTTGTACGCATTCTTTTACTGACTTTGTCCTTGTCGCTGGTGGATGTGATTATCTTTGCGAATGTGATTATACATTTCAAATTCCTACAAATTTGAATCCATCATTATATAATTTAGAAGTATGGAGGAATCATGTGCAGCAATTTAATTTTGGAGCAACTCCAGTACATTTAGCATATGGTGACATTATTTGTTTTTATTTAAAGCATCCAAATAATGATATTGAAGAATGTTGCTTTGATGTTAGTGATTTCTGCTATTAACAAACCGAGAGAAGGTAGAAGTTTTTCTACCTTCTCTTACTTTTTGAACGTATTAATTCTACTATTTTCACTTAATTGTAAACTTAATACTCAACCTACTATCAGTGCTGTACTTGTCCCTTCACCATTTCCTCAACTATGCCATTCTGAATGTGTAGACGTTGAGTTTGTGATCGAAAATGGAAGTGGTAATTATAACATTAGCATTCAGTATATTGGCCCCCCTTTTACAATAAACAATTTTCAAGAGGGTGAAGTCTTTCATATTTGTAATGGGGGGCCTGAATATCCAGCTTACATTTATGATGATGCAACTAGAACCTTATTTACAGGTAACCCACCGAATAACTCGTCACTTAATATTGATATTACAATTGTTGATTTTTACGATCTAGTTTTAGGTCAAGGCTCCATTGGAAATCCGTATTATGTCTTTGAAATTCATCAAAATATCCAGCCCATTCAGATTTCACCTCAAATCATTTGTACTTCACAATATCCAGGTGAAATTGATTTAACCAGCCTTGAACCAGACATAATACCATCTGATTTTCCAGGTTACAACATCTCGGTGTTATGGTTTGAAGATGCAGCATTAACAATACCCATTTCTAATCCAGCTTCATTTATCACATCTTCAACTACCGTATATGCCACATTATCTTTTTTTTGGAATGGTCCGCCATATCATGTGTGTACCTCCGAAGCGATACCCATCGAACTCATTGTTGCACAACTGCCTGAAATTGACATTCCTGCACCTTTCGAAGATTGTCATGATTTCATTCTTCCCCCCATCACAGGTCAAAACATCTCAACCAATGCTGCCTACTTTACCATGCCCAATAGTGGTGGTATAACGTATCATGTTGGTGATGTGATTGCCAATGATATTACCTTGTACATACAAGATGGTATATCGGGATGCGAGGGCGAGGTAAGTTTCGATATTGATATCCTGCCAAGGCTCTATATGGAGCCTCAAGATGTGGTCAGTGCGTGTG
>JBATLM010000188.1:0-74835 GCA_049289315.1 Cyclobacteriaceae bacterium | reverse complement strand
GTGCTTGAATTAGACCCAGCCATCAAAGCAGAAAGACTCTCCGATGATGTGATTGGGCTGTATAGTGCTTTCAGGAGGCCAGTTGCTTTTGCACCCGAAGATTTGGTGGCTGACGCAAATACTAACCTGGAGGAATATCGCTATTTGGTAAAGTTGGATGAAGAAGCACGACAAAGCGTATTGGATGAGGAAAAGCAAATTATTGGAAGTAACAATTGGATAGTTAGTGGTCGCTATTCACAAAGTGGATATCCGTTGCTCGCCAACGACCCACACCGTTCCATTTCTGCTCCATCACTTCGTTACATGGTTCACCTTAACGCCCCTGGATGGAATGTGGTAGGTGGTGGAGAACCCACCATCCCTGGTATTTCAATTGGACACAATGACTATGGCGCATGGGGTCTTACTGTTTTTGAAATAGACAGTGAAGACTTGTATGTGTATGAACTAAACCCTGCCAATAAAAATCAATACAAATACAAAGGAGGTTGGGAGGATATGCGCATCGAGAAAGATGTGATAAAAGTAAAAGGCGCACCAGATGTAAATGTAGAGCATAAGTACACCAGGCATGGCCCCGTAACGATGGTAGATGAAAAAAATAATATCGCCTACGCTGTGCGGGCCGGATGGATGGAGATTGGTGGATCACCCTATTTGGCAAGTCTTAGAATGGATCAGGCCAAAACATGGGAAGAATTCCGAGAGGCCTGTTCCTATAGCCACTTACCAGGCGAAAACATGATTTGGGCCGATAAAAAAGGTAACATTGGATGGCAAGTAGTAGGCGTTGCTCCAATGAGAAAGAATTGGAGTGGCATGGTGCCGGTACCTGGTGATGGACGCTATGAATGGGCTGGTTTTCTACCTATCAAATCTTTGCCCAATGCGCTTAATCCAGAAAAGGGATTTTTAGCTACTGCCAATGAAAATCTCGTGCCTTACCAATACGAACATCGCAATGCTGTAGGCTGGAGCTGGGCTGAAAGTTATCGCGCGGATAGAATCAATGAGGTACTTGCCATGAACAGAAAGTTTTCCATTGCTGACATGATGCGATTGCAAACCGATTACTTGTCGATCCCGGCAAGAACACTTGTACCTTTACTTAATGAATTAAAATCTAGTGATAAAACCACAGAAACTGCCCGGCTCATGTTAACAAAATGGGATTTTATTATGGATAAAAATTCCGTTGAAGCTTCTATCTACAAAGCCTGGGAAGATCGCCTGAAGGACAACATCAAACCTTTATTCGTTCCTGAAAAGGGAATGGACCTGGTTCGCTCTTTGCCATTAAGCAATGTAATCGACTGGGTATTAACAGCTCGCCCAGAGTTTGGAAACAATTCCGTTTTGGCTAGGGATGAATTCTTATTAACGGCCTTGAAAGACGCTACTTCCGATCTTTCAAAAAAGCTGGGTTCAGATATGCGAAAATGGCAATATGGGCAGGCAAAGAATCATCACGTTCACATCAAACACCCCCTGAGTAATGCCGCTGATCTGGCAACCAGAAAAAAAATTGAACTTGGCCCATACCCAAGAAGTGGATACGGCTCTACTCCTGGCATGACTGGCAATGGAGATAACCAAACACATGGGGCTACCTTTAGAATTGTAGTGGACACCAAAGATTGGGACAAATCCATGTTTACCAATGCTCCTGGTCAAAGTGGAGTTCCCGGAAATAAATTTTATGACAACCTCTTTCCACTTTGGGCCAATGACAAGCACTTCCCTGTATATTTTAGCAAACCACTTATTGAAAAGTCCGCCTACGAAAAAACGATCCTAAAACCGTAAACAATCATAGGCTAATGTGATAATAGTCACCGTTTCCGCAATGGTGACTTTGTAAAATTGTTTCAGCATTCAGTTTTTGATGAGTCACAAACTTATTAAGCTATTGTTGGTTTGCCTTATATGCTTCGGACTAGCATATGGGCTTGCCATCATCTATGAAACAATTTTTAACTAAAAATCACCTTTATGAAAAAGAACATGGGAAATGCCGATCGAATCATCCGTACTGTAATCGTACTAATTTTTGCTACGCTGTATTATACAGGAACAGTGACAGGTCTGATTGGTATAGCACTTATCATACTCTCTGTTGTGTTTTTAGCAACCAGCTTGTTAAGCTTCTGCCCTATCTATGCGATCTTTGGTATGAATTCATGCCCAGCCAAAAAGTCTACGTAGACTTGGTCGCATAATTTTAGCCATTAAAGATATTGGGGAAGCTCCAAACCATCCAACCGTAAGCAGCAAATCGCAGTACGCGAGAAATTGATATTAGCACAAAAGACTTTAACGGAAAATTGATTGAGCCAGCCAACATGCACATAGCAGAGAAGGGTATTGGCGTTACAGCACCAACAAAAATTAAGTACCCACCATATTTCCTTATTTGCCTTTGGTAAGCGCTAAGATATTTTTCATTGATTTTAACAAAGAATCCCGTCTTAGAAAAATTACGCCCTATGTAATAACCCAATAAACCTGCCCCGTAAGATATAATAGTTAAGAGAACAAGATTAAAAATATATTCAGAGACGGGTACGTGATTGAGTACATAAACAATCATGAAAAATTCTGGTGGCACCAGACCAAACACAATTTCAGAAATAGAAAAAACAAGATAAAAAATAATAGGATTGGCGTGTATCCGGGCGATATGAGGCATGAAGTTATCCTGGATATAGCCTTCCAGTAAAATAAATGCAGTAATTATTACAGCAAACCAAAGTAAGCCTTTTGCAAGATTCCTAAACAGAAACCCTGATTTGGTTTCTTCCTCAACTGGATCCATTCTCTTAATTTAAAATCGGATGACGCTTAAATGGCTTTTGCTCATCAAAAAGTTTGCGATAGGTATGATGAACCTTACAAACGTGAGCACCAACTTGCTCCACAACAACAATCATTTTTGGGTTAAAGTCTCCAATCCAATTCATTTCGTATTCATCATATCGCTTATACTTCACCTGTAGTATTTCTCTTGCATTTAAGACCATGGCGCCATCAAGCCCTTTTCCCTGGTGCTCAGCTACAATCCCGAACAAAATACCAAATGCTTTCCTATTTGTCTTTAACAAAGAATGCCAAAGAAATTTAGCCTTACCAATCCAATCTAATTTTCCGTTAACATATCTAAATATTTGATTGATTTCTGGCAACGAAAGAAAAAAGGATACTGGCTCACCTTTGTAAAAACCAAAATAAAGAAGTCGGAGATCCATTATTGGCTTCATCTGCTTCACTATTAGTTTGGCTTGTTGGGATGTCAATTCTGGCATCTCCGCCCTATTTGCCCAAGCATTATTGTATACAGTTTGAAGGTATTCTGGCAGCCGGTGTGCTTCTTTTTTTTGCAAATGCCTAAACTGATAATCTTTATCATCTGCTATTCTTTTAGCCTTAGCCTCCAATTTAGGCGACAATGGATCCATTACCTGTCTAGTAAATGTGAACTGCTTAAAGTAAATCTGAAAACCATACGATTCAAAAAAATCCTGATAATATGGAAAATTATAATTGCATTGGTAGTTGGGGTCACGATCGAATCCATCTACCAACAACCCCCACCAACGATCTTTATTCCCAAAGTTTATTGGGCCATCCATTGCCTCCATTCCTCGCTCCGAAAGCCATTTTTTGCATTTATCAAAAAGCAAAAAGGCAGCGTCCTTGTTTTCGATGCAATCAAAAAAGCCCATTCCACCGGTTGGCTGATCGTTCCCTTTCTTAACTGCTTTTTCATTGATAAAAGCCGCCACTCTACCTATTGTATTACCTGAATGGTCTTTCAATATCCAGCGACAACATTCTCCATGGCGGAACGCTTTATTTTTTTCTTTATCAAAAACAGATTCAATATCTGCATCAAGAGGTCTAATCCAATTCTTGCTATTTTGAAATAGTTGTACTGGTAGATTAATAAAATCCCGAATGTCCTCCTTGGTAGTTACTTCCTTAATAGTCATACATCAATTGTGCTCCAGTAAAGTAATCGTAAAAAGTGGTTCAGAAGCCAGGCTTACTTTCCGCTATGATCGTTCCTTTCAATTTATCTATCGCATTTTTAAAAATGCACAGTCCAGATCCATCTGATATTTCATTGGCTCTATAAAACATTTCCAAAATGGAATCAATCTTGTCACCATCAATTCCTCTATCGGATTCAGCTTCTTTAATTGCATTAAAAGCAATATAATGCATTCCACTCATTTGCGCCTTACAGCGTAAAGAATAAAACAATTATGTCTAACGGTTGACTTCAATATGCTTAACTTCATCAAGTTGCCAATCTATTACGAGCCCCTTGGCTATACCATCAGCTACCTTTTTACCGTAGAGCAATTCCACAAGGAACAGAGCAGGGTCATAAGATTTAGCTCCGCCAGCAGAAGTGATTGCTTTGCGATCATGAACAAAACTTACACCTTCATGAACCGTTAGGCTAGGAAAGGTTTCTTTATAACGCTGAATGTCTCCCGGAAAAGTCGTGCTTTCATGTGAACTCAAAAGCCCCGCATTCGCCAAAACAAAAGCACCATCACAAAGTGACATTATGTAGGAAGCATTGCTACCCGTAGTTCTTACAAAATCAGTGAGTGCCTTATTCTCCAAATCGCTATCCATACTGTGCTCCGCACTTGGAACTATCAATATATCTATTGGAGGAAGAGAATCAGAAGAAAAAGCATAATCAGGAATAATCTTTAAACCTTCAAATGAAGTAACGGTCTCATGGCGTTCCGCTACAGTAAAAACCTTAATAGCAGGATCGGTATGGAAGATAGTATGATGCAACACATCCATCGGAGCTACTAATTCCGAATTATAAACACCGTCTACGATTAAAAACGCAGCATTCAATTCTTTTGTTGGAAGAACTGGGGCTAATGTACTAGTTGTTGTTTTTGCTGGCTCTTGTTTACACGAGATTGCAATTATCAAAAGCAATAACAAGAAAACTCCACGCATAGGTTTAAGGTTTAGGGGGTTGAAGATAACCAAAAATACATAACCACACATGATCACGAAATCTCTATAATTTCACATAAGTGACGGCACATATAAAATCTTTATAAAAAGTACTCTCGCTCGCTTTTTCAAAATATTTAGCTTGAATTATATTATTCCAATCGGGTAGCTCCTTTAAATCAAGTGACCCCATAAGGTTAAAAAATAAATACATCAACTTTAGAAGCACCCGATGCCAGTATTTACGGTTGACAAAATCTGCAACCAACCACTGTCCTTCTTTCTTCAAGTGGTTATGAATTTGGTGACTGACAGCTCTTAGCTCTTGTTCGGTAAATAAATCAACAAAAAAATGAGTGATGACAACATCAAATTTTTGTTCGGGCAAATTTTCGTGTGTACCATGAATGAAAATAATTCGATCAGTAAAGTTCAAATTTTTCTTTGCTCGTTCAATCATTTTTTGAGAGGCCTCCACATACCAAATCCTGCAGCCATTATTTCGGCTTAAGAGTTTATTCAAAAAATTTCCCGTACCGCCACCAAGCACAAGCACATCAGAATTATCTGAGATCGCCTCAAGGTTACATTCCTGAGCTTTTATCAAACTGCCCCAAAAAACAAACCCAGTAAGCCTATCGTAAAATGAAGCAACCCTATCAAATCGATTTAATTGAGATGCCGCCACTAGAAAAACACATAAAATAGCGGAAATAAGAAAACTGCATCTCCTGCTAATCTGTATCTGTCATCCAACGCAAACCAACTAGATTTCATAAAGGTCAACAACAACACGAAATACATGGCCGCAAACACAATCAGCATTGAAATATTCAAACCTGAATCGAGGGCGTAAACGAATAGAACAATTTGCAGGACAAACAGAAAATACAAAATTGCTTTTGAAGCTTTATCCCCTAAAGTTGTTACCAATGAAGGATGGTTATCCAGCTTATCCTTATCTCTATCAAACCAAGAAAAAAGCACAAGGTTGATGAGCGCAGTGTCAAAAAACAAAATTGTTGGAATTGCAAAGAGGCTTTTAAAAGACAGTTCGGACAAAGCAACAACGGGTAACATCACTCCTACGGTGTACAGCACCGCCCCTAAAAGTTCCTTTAGGAAACCTAACTTCCGTTGTACTATAAAATAGATTACTACCAGTACACCTAGCCCTATCCCCATGCTTAGCACGGATTTATAGATAAACAATAGAAGAGGTACTATAGTTAGCAATATGGCTATCGCCATCACCAAGATCACTTTAAAATTCTTTTGATGAAATCTATGGCGTTCAGTAGAAGCTTTGGTCTTTAACTTCCTGGCATCAACTAAGTGATCCGCAGTATAAATCAACCATACAGTTAACCCAAGGCATAACAGTCCTTGAAATCTGATATCGACTTCAAAAACTCTAGTCAAGAATATGGCAGAGACAGTAGCACCCAGTGCCACATCCAAGCTCAACAAGTTGAAGTATCTGTAATAACTGATTATCCGTTGCATTAAAAAAAGAAAGCCCTCCTGTAGGAGAGCTTTCAATTTAAAAATAATTAATCTGCTTTTATGAAGATTTTAGCGCCTCTGCGCCTCCAACAATCTCCAGGATCTCCTTAGTAATTGCAGCCTGACGAGTACGGTTATAAGCCAGTTTCAGCTCTTTCAGCAAATCTCCTGCATTTTCGGTTGCTTTGTCCATCGCAGTCATTTGAGCACCATTAAAAGCTGCATTTGAATCTAACAAGGCTTTGAACAATTGAACCCTTAATGATTTTGGAATAAGACCTGTTACTATCTCTTCACGATCTGGCTGATATATATAATCAACATCTGCTGCTTTGGCTTCTGTAGTTGCCGCAGGCTTTATTGGCAAATACCATTCTACCCTTAATATTTGAGTCGCTACATTCTTAAATTCATTGTAGACAACGTCAATCTTATCATAAGTCCCATCCTTATAAGATGACATCATGAATTCAGCAGCCTTAGATACATTTTCAAAAGAAAGGTCCTGAAATAAAGTCGAGTAAGCTTCCTCTACTTTGTAACCGCGCTTTTTAAAATACTCTAATGCCTTTTTACCTATTGGCAAAATTGTAACTCTTCCCTGCTCTTCCTGCTGAGCATATTTTTCTTTGATAAGCTTTAAAGTCGCCTTAAACACGCTGCTATTAAATGAGCCGCATAATCCACGATCCGCACTTACCGTTACGATTAGGATGTTCTCCTCTTTACGAATTTCATTGTACCAACTTTGCCCCTCTTCTCCGGCACCAGACACATTACGCAGTACCTCAGAAAGCTTTTCAGAAAACGGTCTCATTTGAATAATCCTCTCCTGAGACTTTCTCAACTTAGCAGCCGCCACCATCTTCATGGCTTTGGTAATCTGCTGCGTAGAGATAATCGAGGTTATTCTATTTTTTACCTCCTTTAAACTGGCCATTTATAGTTCTTAATATTTGGCAGCCAATTCCAGTGCTGCTTTTTTAACTGTTTCTACATCTGCATCCTCAAATTTTCCAGCTCTAAAGTTGTCAAGCACCGCTTTGTTTTGTGCTCTCAACAAGCCAAGAAATTCCTTTTCGAATTCTCTTACTTTCTCAACTGGTACTTTATCAATGTAACCCTTGGTAGATGCTAAAATCATAGCTACCTGCTCCTCTACAGGAACCGGAGCATATTGAGGCTGCTTCAACACCTCTGTATTTCTTCTTCCTCTTTCAATTGTCAGCTTAGTAGAGGCATCAAGATCAGAACCGAACTTGGAAAATGCCTCAAGTTCCCTGAATTGTGCCTGATCCAATTTAAGTGTACCTGCTACCTTCTTCATTGGTTTGATTTGAGCAGCACCACCCACACGTGATACGGAGATACCAACGTTAATCGCTGGGCGAACACCAGCGTTAAACAAGTTCGTCTCAAGGAATATCTGACCGTCAGTAATCGAGATTACATTAGTTGGAATATACGCTGACACATCATTCGCCTGCGTTTCGATAATAGGAAGCGCAGTTAATGAGCCACCGCCTTTTACTTTGTCCTTCAATGAAGGAGGTAAATCATTCATTTGAGCAGCAATCTGATCATTGGCAATCACTTTTGCCGCACGCTCCAGTAAGCGAGAGTGCAAATAGAATACATCACCAGGATATGCTTCACGTCCCGGAGGCCTTCTCAAAAGTAGAGACACTTCACGGTATGCAACTGCCTGCTTCGATAAGTCATCATATATTACAAGAGCTGGACGACCAGTATCTCTAAAATACTCTCCAATCGCTGCGCCCGTAAACGGAGCAAAGAACTGCATAGGAGCTGGATCGGCTGCAGAAGCTGAAACGATTACCGTGTAATCCATGGCTCCAGCCTTTTCTAAAGTATTTACAATACCAGCTACCGTTGATGCCTTCTGTCCGATGGCAACATAAATACAGTAAACTGGCTCGCCTTTTTCGTAAAATTCTTTTTGGTTGATAATCGTATCTATGGCAACAGCTGTTTTACCAGTTTGACGATCACCAATAATCAATTCACGCTGACCTCTACCGATAGGAATCATAGAGTCAATCGCCTTGATACCAGTTTGCAAAGGCTCACTTACCGGCTGACGGAAAATAACACCTGGGGCTTTGCGCTCCAATGGCATTTCAAAAAGCTCTCCTTTCAACGGGCCTTTACCATCAATCGGCTCAGCCAATGTATCTACTACCCTTCCAAGCACACCTTCACCAACTTTAATGGATGCAATTAGGCCAGTACGCTTAACAGTATCTCCTTCCTTGATACCTTGCGACTCTCCTAAGAGTACGGCTCCTACGTTATCCTCTTCAAGGTTAAGTACCATTGCGCGAAGTCCGTTTTCAAATTGAATAAGCTCTCCGGCTTGTGCTTTGGTAAGTCCATAAACTCTAGCAACTCCATCACCTACAGTAAGTACTGTACCCACTTCTTCCAATTCCGCACTGGTTCTGGCGCCAGAAAGCTGCTCTCTTAATATTGCTGATACTTCTTCAGGTCTAATTTCTGCCATGATTATATATAATTTCTTGTTAGGTCTTTATTTTAAAAATTTACGGGCACTAAAATTCCTTTATGTATGGGTTCTTCTTGAACATCAATTTAAGCGCCTTTAATTTACTACTGATAGATGCGTCCAACTGCTTGTCTCCAACATTCAGAATGAATCCTCCGATGAGGGCACTGTCAATTTTCTCATTCAGTTCAATGGTTTTCCTATCGCTAAGTTTTTTCACCATCTCCTCAATTTCTTTGCGGACTTCAGCATCTAATGCTACTGTAGAAGTTATAGTAGCCTTCTGTATGCCTTTATAATCATTGTAGGCATTATGAAACTCTCTAGCTATCGAAGGAAGAATTGCCTCCCTGTTTTTACGGGTAACGATATCAATTATCGCAAGGGTGAGTTGATGTACTTTCCCTTCAAATATTTTATAAAGGACAGCCTTCTTCTTATCACTCTTAATGATTGGGCTACGAAGTAGTGAAACTAACTCAAAACTCTCGTTACAAGTCTTGTCAATGAGTCGCATATCGTTATGCACCTCATCCAGAACACCCTTCTCCTGTGCTAATCCCAAAAGTGATCTTACGTACCGCGATGCAGCTCTAAAGTCCGACATTTTCTTAATTTAACTTTAGTTCTTCTACAAAGCGGTTAGTCAAGTCCTTTTGCGCTTTGTCATCAGAAAGATTCTTCTTCATTAATTTTTCAGCTACTTCCAACGAGAAAATAGCCACCTGTTCCTTCACATCTCTAAGGGCTGCATTTTTCTCAGTCTGAATAACTGCTTTAGCATCTTCAATTAATTTATCTGCATTCTTCTTGGCATCAGCCTGAGCTTGATCATGAAGTCTGTTTCCTGCATCTCTGGCCTCACGAAGAATTTTATCCCTCTCCTCACGTGCTTCTTTTAGCAATGCTTCGCTATCCGCTTGCATAGAGGCCATCTGCTGGCGTGCTTTATCGGCTTCATCCAATGATCCTTGAATAGTTTCTTCTCTTTGTTTTAAGCTGTTTAAAATTGGCTTCCATGCCATTTTCGACAAAGCAAAAACTAAAACGAGGAAGATAACTGCCTGCCAGAAAATGAGTCCAACGCCCGGGGTTAATAAATCCATATTGGCTATTCTTTAATTAAAATCTTTTGTTGTTGTTTTCTAAAAACAAGAAACCTGCCCAGGCCCAATGCCAAAGGCAAGTTTCTTAATTTGATTTACGCTGCTGGACTTGTTGCAATCAAGAAACAAACCACCACCGCAAAGAGAGCAATTACCTCAACCAAGGCTGCAATGATCAACATAGATCCTTGTAGTTTATCTGCAGATTCAGGTTGACGGGCCATGGCTTCCATAGCAGAACCTCCAATGCGACCAACTCCGATACCTGCGCCAATTGCAGCAAGACCAGCTCCGATGCCCGCACCCATAACTGCGTAGCCAATGTCCAATAATAAAGCAAACAACATACTCACTTCTTTTTTAGGTTAAACAACACCGGGAATTTCCCGGATATTTTTTAAAGCGCAAACACCTATCTGCGCTCTTTTTAATTTCTAATGATGTTCATGTTCAGCAGTTGCCAACCCAATATAAAGGGATGAAAACAGGGTAAACACGTAAGCTTGAATTCCCGCAACCAATAACTCTATCAAGCTGATAAATACTACCAAGATGGACGAGCCAACGCCCACAATCCAACTATGAAATATAAATGTTAGCGACATTATACTTAACAAAACAATATGCCCGGCTGTCATGGCCGCAAACAAACGAATGAACAAAGCGATGGGCTTGGTGAATATTCCTATTACCTCAACCATTAATAATATAGGGCGCAATGGCAATGGCACACCTGGTGTCCAGAAAATATGACTCCAGTAAGCCTTATTACCACTTAAGTTGGTGATCAAAAAAGTAAACGCAGCGAGTGTCATAGTCACTGCGATATTTCCTGTGAGGTTACCAGCACCTGGCAACAGACCCAATAGGTTTCCGAAAAGGATAAAGAAGAAAAGTGTTAGTAGGTAAGGAACGTACTTATTCGCTTTTGGACCTGCATTTGGCTTTATTACCTCATCAGTAACAAAAAGGATAATCGGCTCCATAAAGGACTGAATCCCCTTCGGTGCCTTTCCTGCATTTTTCTTGGCTCCTCTTGCCGCAGCTCCCAACACCCATAAAAGAACAATCGCAGTAAGAAATAGCATTGCCACATTCTTTGTGATCGAAAGATCGAGTACTTGCTTCTCGCCTAAATAAATATGGCTGTGCTCCAGCTTGTACCCATTGTAAGGAATCAAATTATGGTGTTCATCATAGAAATTAGATGACGAAAACACATCAAGGCCTCTTTCTGCAGAGTAGACAATTACGGGCAGATACAGGGTACCATAATGACCATCGAAAAAGTGCCAAATATGATCATCCAGCACGTGATGAATGATTACTCCACTTACGTCAAAACTCTCTTCCTCAGCGGCATCAGCAGCCCAGGAAGGGGCCGAATTCCCAATAAAAAGAAGGATTATTAATAAAACTCGAGTGAGAGCGTTTTTATAAGGAAAAGCGGTCATTTTGACTCTTTTATGGCGTTTAATTTTGCCGCAAAGGTATAAATTAAAGAACCACAAAAAAATATTCCGGCACTTTCAGAACCTTATTTATTAGCTCTTTTTTCCTGTTATTTTTTGGTATAAAAAACCCACCTCAAGAGCGGTAAAAAGGATGTAAGTGATCATGAATACTCCCGCATTTGCCGCTGCCTGATCAGGGCTTTTCAGTAGTACAAATAGAATATAAGCCCCGTAAGCAATCAGTTTAACAAAAAGGGTGAGCAGGTACAATTGAGCAAAGTACTTTGGCTTCTCATTTTTGATATCTATCAAGTAGTAATAAATGCCTGCAGCCCCTAAAAACAGCAGAATGATGGTCTGAAAGAAGAAGGACGGGAATTCCGGTAAAACCAAATAGCTTCCTGCCACGACCAACATCGCACACACCAGCAAAGCGATCAAAAAGAGCATATTTTATCGTTGATTTATTGACCTGTAAACCTGGTACAATACCCCGGCAAATGCCGCAATAGTAAAAACTACTATAAAAAGTGGAAACCTTAAGTTGAGGTAATTATCCAGTAAGTGCCCTAGCCAACCTGCTACACCAATGGTAACCACAAGCTGGATAGCCAGTCCACTGTACTTTATGTAGGTATTATATGGTTTTGGCTTGTTCTGGTCTGAGGGATCTTGATCCTTGGCCATTTTCACCCATTTTTATGTCCCGTACAGTAGTTCCCATTTTGCAGGTACCATTAAACACGGCTCCAGGTTCTACTACCAATTTCCCGGTAATGATATCGCCATGAACGACTGCGGTTGCTTTCAAAATCAACATTTCTGAAATCTCAATTTTCCCTTTCACCTCCCCTTCAAGGTCGGCATTTTGTGCGATGATGTTGCCCTCTACCTGGCTACTATTGCCCAAAGCGATTTTAGATTTTGATTTGATATTACCAATTACCTTGCCTTCAATACGAATATTGCCATAGGTCTCAATGTTACCTTCAAGCACGGTGCCCTTACCTATCGTATTGGTTGAGTTACTAATTTCTTCTGCCACTTTTTTTTGTTCTTTAGAGGTAAACATGATTCTCTGATTAAAAGGTTACAAACTCTTCCGGATTAAGGGAGTTTCCGTTGTACCACAATTCAAAATGCAGGTGCGGACCATCGGTCATCTCTCCACTGTTGCCAACTATAGAGATAATGTCTCCGGCATTAACAAAATTACCAACTTTTTTCAACAGTTCAGCATTGTGCTTATATACCGATATAAGGTTGCTTCTATGCTGAACTGCTATTACATAGCCTGAATCCTGCGTCCAGGAAGCCATAATAACGGTACCATCAGCTATAGCTTTTACGGGCTCATTGGTTTTGGCCACTATATCTATTCCAAAATGACTTTTCTTGAGATCGTAATGATCGGAGATAAAACCAGTAATAGGTGAAAAGAAAAACATCTCTTGCAACTCGCGGTATTTTGTACTGGTTAGTGCGATCAAAGACATCTCTGTTTGCTCAAACTCCTGGCGGAATTGAGAATCAGACGCAGCCAACTTCATATCCGTAATGGAAGGAATAACATTGTTGTCGTTTCCAAGTGCCTCAATAGGATCAATAAAACCGCTTGATGTATCACCACTGAGTATACGCTGAAAGTTCATGATGAACTTATCCTTATTGTCCACTTCTATTGAAAGTGAATCAACCTTGATAGCCAATTCGTATAATTTTTTGTTCGCCTCCATTTGTGCATGCTTCGGATCGAACCACTTTGCCAGTACGGTTTTGGAGAGCAACATACTCAGTGAGAAGACTACTATAAAAAAGGTAATAGATACCACCAGCAACTTGGCATAGGTAAAGGCAAAGTTTGACTTCTCAGCCAAGTTCTCCTCATTGCGGATGACCAGCTGGTATTTAGTAGTGAGTCGTTCGGAAAGTGTCTTTTTTGGCTTCAAAAACGGTTAAATTTTGCACAAAAATAGATATAATCGTTAATTATAATATTGATTATCTGTTTTTTACGTTTGTAAGCTGGAATTAACCCTTTTATAGGCCTTGCGCGCATTTTTTCCCTTAGTTGTAATCACCTCCCTGCTGATGGGCTGCTCTTCTGAGCAAACTACTGTCACCAGTAACGTGTATCATAATCTGACGGCACATTACAACGGGTATTACTATGCACAGGAAAAAATCAGGGAAGTGGAGCAAACTATTCAGCAAAGCCTTGATGATGACCCCAACGAAATACTGCGGCTCTACCCAAAGCTGGACACCACATTGGCCAAAACCTATCAAAAGGATACTGAAGAAGCCATCAAGATGGCGTCACTCTCCATCCAGCGACATCCCAATAGCAAATGGGTAGATGACAATTATATCATGGTGGGGCTCGCCAGAATGTATGATGGCGACTTTGTAAATGCTGTGCAGACATTTAAATATGTAAACACAAAAAGTAAGGACATTAATACCCGCCATCAAGGATTACTAAATCTCATCCGTGCGTTTACGGAAAATGAAGAATATGAAAAAGCAGAGGAAGCATTCAGGTTTTTAGAAAAAGAACCCCTGAATAAGCCGAATGCAAAAAAACTCTACTTAGAAAAGGCATACTACTACCAGGTGCTAAGCGACTATGATAACATGGTGCGCAATCTTACGCTTGCCGACAGCTTGCTAAGCAAGCAAGACCAAAGAGGAAGAATATATTTTATAATAGGCCAGGTTTATCAAAAGCTGGGCTTTGGCTCTGAAGCTTATAATTATTATCGAAAATCTATTGCCACCAATCCTGCTTATGAAATAGATTTCTACGCGCGTCTCAACATGGCTCAGGTAGCACGACTCGATGACAAAAGGGGTATAAAGGAGGTAAGAAAACAATTTGAGAAAATGCTCACTGATGCAAAGAATCAGGAGTTTAGAGATAAAATTTATTTCGAGTTGGCAAAGTTTGAATTGAAACAAGGAAACCTTTCCGAGGCCATCACCAACTATTCGTATGCTGCACATGCAGGAACCAATAAAAGAATACAGGGAAGTGCGTACCTTCAATTAGGTCAAATTCATTTCGACTCATTAAAAAAATATAGTATAGCCAAAAATTACTACGACAGTGCTGTGGGTGCATTGCCTCCAGACTTTGAAAACCTGGACAATATCAAAAAGAGACAGGAAGTTCTGGGTGACTTTGCCAAATACACCGAAACCATCATATGGCAAGACAGTTTGCTGTTAATGGCATCAATGGATTCCTTAACGCTACGCGTCCAACTTGATTCAGTGTTTGCTTCTCGGAAAAGAATAGAGGAAGCAGGAAAAAAGAAAAAAAGGAGATCTCAAGGTAACGGTGGTTCTAACCAAAGTAATCCTTTTTTCCTGGAGGACTCCAACACAACGGCTGATTGGTATTTTGGGAACCTCTCCGCTGTAGGGGCTGGTCAATCTGAGTTTAGTAGAATTTGGGGCGCCATAACTCTTGAAGATAACTGGAGAAGATCGAACAAGTCGTCTGTAATAAGGGATGAACTGACACAAGTTGCAAATGTTGAAGAGGGGGATGATTCAGCCGAAACTGTAGAAGCTGAAAATTCAACTGACGAAGCCGGGAAGATCTTCTCCCAACTCCCTCTCACAGAAAGAGACAAAACAAAAGCGCTTGCTAAGATTGAAGACGCCTATTTCAACCTCGGTGATCTATACTACTTCAAGCTCAACGAAAAATTAAATGCTAACAATTCATACACTTCACTATTAGATCGATTCCCTGGTTCAGAGTTTGAGCCCGAAGTACTATATAAACTCTACCTAATTCACACGGAACTGGAGAGCGATGAGGCAAAGAATTATTACCAACGTCTTGTTGAAAATCATCCCAACTCCAGCTTTGCAAAATTGCTCTTAAACCCGAACTACTTAAAAGAAACAAGCGTAGCCGCTGAGAAGCAAAAGGAAATATACAAGGATGCTTATCAGGATTTTGAAAACGGTCGCTCTCAAGATGCTCAAGAGAAACTAAATGAAGCCTTTGCCCTTGGTGAGACGAGCTTTTCATCTCAACTTGATTTACTAAGAATACTTATCACTGGAAAAACAGAAGACATCACACGCTACCAAGCTGAACTGGAAGTATTTTTAGAAAAGAACCCAGACGGGCCGCTGAACACCTACGCAAAATCTTTGTTAAGTACTTCGAAAAGTTTAGAAGAGAAATTTGAAAAATCAAGAAGCATAAGATATGTAAACGCTCTGGAGGGGGACCATTATTTTGTCATCTCACACCTGCAGCTGAGCAAGATTTCAGATCTGTTGTCCACTACTCTTGACGATTTCATCAGAAAAGAACGCAAGGGAAATACATTAAAAATCAGTACCCTGATTCTCAATGAAAAATATATCCTTACAATGGTTACCGGCTTCCCCGATCCCCTTTCAGGGGTTGAATTTCTCGATAAGTTCCACAATCAAACTTTAGCAGATAACACACTTTCAAGCTATAAATTCAATATTTTTGTTATAACAAAAGAGAACTCCGACATTCTATACAGAACTAAAGCGCTGGATGAGTACCTCACCTTCTTTGATAGAAACTATAAAATCAAAAATCAGTAAACTCCTTACTTATAAGAGTAAGTGGTTCAGTAGGGTTGTTAAGTTAACCTGGGTGCTGCTATTAGGCATTCTACTAGGATTGCCCATCTATGTTTTTACTGTAAGCATCAACCTATTCGGTTTGTATGGCGAAATGCCAAGCATCAAAGAGGTTGAAAATCCTGAAAACGATCTTTCCTCAGAAATTATTTCGGCTGATGGAGTCTCCTTAGGCCGTTATTTCAGGTATAACCGAAGTCAGGTTCTTTTTGAAGAACTCTCCGATGACTTAATCAATACCTTAATTATCTCTGAAGACCATCGATTTTACAATCACTCGGGTCTTGACTTTCCTGCGTACCTAAGGGTGTTCTTCGGACTAATTACTTTTAATCATCAAGGTGGTGGCAGTACTATTACCCAACAACTTGCCAAAAATCTCTATACCATGAACCCTGATCATAGCCTGGATGGAAAACTCAGTAGGCTCGGCAGTGTACCAAGACGCATTATCCAAAAAACGAAAGAATGGATCATCTCGGTTAACCTGGAAAAAAACTTCACCAAACACGAAATTCTTGCCATGTACCTGAATACGGTTACCTTCAGTAGCAATACTTTCGGAATAAAGGTAGCAGCGGAAACGTATTTCAATAAGCAGCCAGATAGCCTTAACCTTCAGGAGTCTGCTGTGCTAGTAGGTATGCTGCAAGCCGCCACACTTTACAATCCACAACGAAATCCTGATAACTCCATGCGCAAGCGCAACGAAGTGTTATACAAAGTCTATAAGCATGGATACAAGATCAGCACACGCGAACAATATGATTCTATCACAGCACTGCCTCTTGATCTGAAGTACAGTGTCCAAAATCAAAATGAGGGACTAGCTACCTATTTCCGAACTGTAATGAGCAATTATCTTATGAAGTTTTGTGAAGAGAGGGGAATTGACCTGTGGAACTCAGGCTTGAAAATACACACTACAATAGATAGCAAACTCCAACAATATGCTGAAGAAGCCATGGAGGAACACATGAAACCCCTGCAAAAACAGTTCAATGAAGAATGGAAAAGGGTAGGTAGTAATCCATGGCAAGATGACAACGGTAGAGAAATCAGGGGGTTCTTAGATTCAAGAATTAAGAGAACCAGTTCCTACAAAGCACTGGTTGAAAAGTATGGCGAGAATTCAGATTCACTAAAGATTGCTCTGAGGATCAAAAGACCCATGACTGTTTATACTGCCGATGGAGATAGAGACACCCTATTCAGCTTTATGGATTCCCTCAACCATTACATGCGCTATCTTCAAGCAGGTATGATGTCAATGGATCCCACCACTGGACACATCAAAGCGTGGGTAGGTGGAGTAAACCACAAGTATTTTAAATATGATCATGTAAAACAAGGCACAAGACAACCAGGGTCCACGTTTAAGCCGTTTGTTTATGGCCTTGCGATGGAATCGGGATATTCTCCATGCCACCCTATGAAGGACATTTCTCCAAGCTTTAAAGTACCCGGTGGGGTTTGGTGGCCACCCAATTCTGATGGTAAAAGAGGCGATGGAAGTGAAATGACGATACGCCAGGCAATGGCACGTTCCGTCAATTCTATTACTGCGCAAATGTTGCAGGCATTAGGCGCAGAAAATGTTGTAGAATTTGCCCACCGGGTAGGCATTAATAGTAATCTGGATCCAGTTCCATCCCTATGCCTTGGCACGAGTGATGTTTCACTTTTTGAATTGGTAGGTGCCTACAGCACATTTGTTAATAACGGCATCTATACTGAGCCATTTTTCATCACAAGGATCGAAGACAAACATGGAAACGTTATTGAAAACTTTGTGCCTAAAACAAGGCAAGCCATTAATGAACAAACAGCTTATAAAATGGTGTATATGCTGATGGGGGGAGTAGATGAATATGGCGGCACCTCAGGCGGACTAAGTAAAGAATTAAAGGAGGATAATGAAATTGGAGGAAAAACCGGAACCACCAACAATGCTTCAGATGGATGGTACATGGGGATCACTCATGATTTGGTTACAGGTGTCTGGGTTGGAGGTGATGAGCGAAGCATTCACTTTCCATCCTGGCTCTTCGGTCAGGGCGGACGATCCGCGAGGCCAATATGGGATAAATTTATGGTGAAAGCATATACCGATCCTGAAAGCGGCATTACCAAGGGTCAATTTCAAAGACCTTCTTCTGGACTTGATATTACTCTTGACTGCCTAAAAGTAAGTCAGCACCCCGACTCGGTTGAAGTAGAAGTTCAGCCTTGGGATATTAACGACTAAATATATTTTCATGGGAACAGATGCACTTAAAGACCAAGTTGCATCATTGCCTGACACTCCTGGTATTTATAAGTTCTCCAATTCAGATGGAGTACTTATCTATGTTGGAAAGGCAAAGAGTTTAAAGAAAAGAGTTGGGAGCTATTTCAACAAGCAATCTCAATATAATAGAAAGACTGAAAAACTAGTTTCAGAGATTCACAACATCGATTATACGATTACGAACTCAGAATTTGACGCCCTTCTTCTTGAGAACAATTTCATTAAACAAAATCAGCCTAAGTACAATATTCTTTTAAAGGATGATAAAACTTTCCCATACCTCTGCATTTTAAAGGAGAGATTCCCACGTATTATCTCCACTCGGAAGTACCAACAGAAGAAAGGCGAATATTTTGGTCCTTATACCAGTGTAGTATCTATGAATAACGTGTTGGAGTTATTAAGACAACTATACACCATTCGTACCTGCAGTTTGCTACTATCCGAAAGTAACATTAAGGAAGAGAAGTTTAAAGTTTGCCTAGAGTATCATATTGGTAACTGCAAGGGCCCATGTATAGGGTTACAGGAAGAACAAGACTACAATGACGATATCGATCAGGCTAGAAATATTCTCAAAGGCAACCTGAGTGTTGTAATCGATTACTTTACACACCAAATGAAGTCTCATGCCGCCAATATGGAATTTGAGAAAGCAGATCAGTTTAAGAATAAACTTACACTACTGGAAAAGTTTCAGACGAAGTCTCAGGTGGTTAACAACAAACTAACCGACATCGATGTGTTAACCATTACAAGCTCAAATCTTCATGCATTTATTAACTACATGCAGGTGAAGGAAGGATCGATTGTATTCTCTGAGAATATAGAAGTGAAGAAAAAAATTGAAGAACAAGATGAGGATATACTTAGTTATGTGGCTCATGAAATTCGATCCAAGCACCATAGCCCACATCAAATCATATACAGTAATATCCCTTTAACTATCAAGGCAGATGGAGTAGAGAATATTATTCCACAGATTGGAGATAAACGAAAACTTATTGCGCTTTCATTAAAGAATGCGCTTTACCAGCGTAAGCAAAAGGAAATACAAAGGGAGGAGAATAAATCAAAAGGGAATAAGATACTGTCCATACTCATGCAGGACTTGAGACTAAAGCAATTCCCTAACATTATAGAATGCTTTGACAACTCTAACCTTCAGGGAACCCATCCCGTGGCCTCCATGGTAAGGTTTGTAAACGGCAAACCCAACAAGGCTGGTTATCGTCACTTTAATATAAAAACTGTAGTAGGTCCAGATGACTTTGCCTCTATGAAGGAAGTTGTCTCAAGAAGGTACAGCAGGTTACTGAAAGAGAATGAGGAACTTCCAGATCTAATAATAGTAGATGGAGGAAAAGGGCAGTTAAGCAGCTCTTGTGAGGCCCTCAAAGAGCTTCATTTATACGGAAGAATTCCAATCATTGGTATTGCTAAGAAACTTGAAGAAATCTATTACCCAGAGGATTCCCTCCCATTATATATCAATAAAAAATCTGCCGGACTTTTACTCATCCAAAGAATCAGAGATGAGGCACATCGGTTTGCTATCACCTTTCACCGTCAAAAGCGAGGCAAAGCTGCCCTCTCTTTGGAAGTAGAGTCCATCCTTGGAATAGGAGAGAAAACAGCCAATAAACTATTGAATGAGTTTAGATCATGGAAGAAAATAAAAGAAGCTAGCCTCGAAGAATTAACTGAAGTGGTGGGTAAATCAAAGGCTCAGCTTATTATTGGTCAAAAAAAAAGGGAGCCATAAGCTCCCTGAATTCTTTTTACATGTTTTAATACTCCCAAAGATTGTGCTCGCGCTCCATCAACTTCATTTCTTCCCATTCGCGCGCCCAAACCGACTCCCTGTAAGGACGTCCATTAGCAGCATAAGTATCGTAAATGCTTTCGTTGTCCGGGTTCTCCACCTTCTCAATAGTACCATGGAATAACCTCAACAAGAAGGCATCAGCATAGTTCTTATTCTCTGCAGTATTATAACGGTTGAACCAAATCGCCTCATCAGGATGATTTCTAAATACCTTCTCTAAATCTTTGTACTTAAACCAGCCCAGGTCTTTGAAAGTACCTGTGTTGACATCAAACGCAGATACTTGAATGGCTTGAATATCATAATACAAACGAGATCTGCGCTTATCAAAAATCACATCCTCTTGCATGGTCATTTTATAAACCTCAGAAGGCAAAAATTCAATCGCCTTTCCTGCAGAAGTTTGCTGCCAGTCCATTGATCCTTCAGGATTGACCCCTCTAGAATCTACGATAGCTTCATAATTTTTGCCGTTATGCGTAATCCGATCTCCACTATACCAATCCTGATTAGGATCCCAGGCGGGGAAAGTTTGTCCTTGCTGGGCAACCAGACCACCCATAAACTCATCTTTTGGCATCTTGCGGTTTACTGAGTCCTTATAATAAATATCAGCTAGCTCACCAGATTTTACAGCATCAATGATAAGCTTAGTAACCTCATTTCCACGAGCGAAATAGCCCTTATTTTGCTTTTCCCTTAGGTCAATGTTTCTCCACAGCCTTACTTTGAAAAGCTGCTCATACTTTGGAATTGGAATTAAAGAGTTAGGGTTGATTTGCCCTTCATATTCCTGTGCAATTGCAAAGGAACTCATTCCAACTAAAGCCAACATCAACGAAAATCTATTAAATCGCATTTTGATTATTTTTTATTGAATAGCAATCTGTATTACTTCAGAACGAATAGGCACTTTTTCATCTTGCCCTTGAAATGTTCTTCTTGTTACTGATTTAATATCGATAATAATTCTATCTCCAGGTCTGAATTGAGAGCGCCAAGCACCCATATCCAATATCTCAGAGTTAGCATTTAAAGTAGCCACTCGCTGAGTTCCTCTTGCAAGAATTACTTCCATGCTTCTTATTCTGTAGTTAGCATCCTGAGGAACCTCTGATTTGAAGTTCTCATCTGCCTCAGCAGAAATACGCAATCCTGTTAAACCAGCACCACGAACCCCATTCTTTAAGTCGATTGGTCTTCTATTGTTATCTAAAGCAACGTACTTAGGCGCAGGAATTGGTTTCACATCAAAGTTTTCAGTACCTAAAGTGGCTCCACCATTTGCTACCGTAACAGCCATTTTTCTTTCCTGTGGAACTAAAGTTACACGTCCTGGCTTGTCACCTTTTATTACTGAACCTCCTCTTGCAGAGAAGGAAGGGTTATAATTTGTTCCCAATGCCGGAACCTCAATATTTACAGTATTACCACAATTCATATAAAGTGTTGGCGCATTACCGGTTGTTACACGGATAACGGGCTTAGCTACAAAATATTCTATGGTCTGCTTGTAGATCTGATCTTCACTATCTCCGATGCGAATCTCCGCTTCGAAAGTCTGCTTTGACATGCCACTTGCATCATAGTTACTTGCTGAAGCAGGGAAAGATACCTTACCCATCATCACACCATACGCAGGATCCAGAGCAACCTCTAATTTTTGTCCGTTTCTAAACATCTCAGGGGTTAAACCTTCTGCTGATGCGGTGATGAACATATCCGCCTCATATTTATCTCCAGCCGCCACAATTGATGACTTTGGCTTAACCATTGGCACAATCTTATCAAATCTAACCACTCCAGCGTCTGCATCAACTGCAAGCTTACCTAATGCCAGAGCTTCTATAGCTAGCACCTCAGTCTGAAACTGATTAAGTGATGCAATCGCTGCAATAGGAGGTGTATTTTCAAAGGTGAATGTTAGAAAATCCTTTGATTTGTGATTTGGATCATCCTTAAAAAAGTCAATGTCAGCCGGTGCTTTAGCAATCTTGTGGTATTCCTCCCCAGTTAATTGATTAAGCGTACTTACATAGTCGTTTAGAACTTTTTCAAATTCTTTACCTGTAGTACTTCTGGGATCAATCATTAAAGTAGCTACCTGAGACCCATGGTTATTAATTAAAATATCATCCACTTTTCCGGAAGTAGTAGAAAGATCAATCATTTTCTTTTTTACTTCCGCAATTTTGGTCATTACGCCCTGAGTTGCAGTCCTTACTTTGTCTGCATTAGAAACAGCCGTCAATACTTTTGGATTTGTCTTTCCCTGCCCAGCCTCGTGGATTGCAGCTAGTACAGCCCCATTTTTCTTATTTTCCTCTACTACGAGCTCCTCAAGTGTAACGTTAATAATGGCAAATTTTTGCAATACAGCACTACTTACTTGTAGTGCCAACAATGCTGTAAGCACCAAGTACATCATGCCGATCATCTTATCTCTTGGGCTTTGTTTACCGCCTGCCATGATTTATGTATTTAAAGGTGAATGATTTCAATTAGTTAATACTTAGTTTCCAGCTCCTGATCCTTTCATTGCACTCAGCATACTTCCGTACACTTTATTCAATGATGTAAGATTGTCTGTCAACTTAGAAAGTTCCCCAGTAAACTTCGAAGTGTTTTCTCCTACCTTCGTCATTCCCTGCATTGCTCCTGACAAGCTCTCGTAGAACTTGTTCATGTTCTTCACATGAGAATCCGCATCCTTCAATTCCATTTCATAAACAGAATTAAGTGCTGCTAAATTTTTAGTTACCTTCTGAACTTGGTTATGATACTCACCTGTATCCTTAGAAGCATCAGCCATAGCAGATACTGCTTTCATTGCCGTTCCATATGACTTATTCATTTCAGTTAAAGCTGATGAAGCTGACTGAACATTTTTAGCATATTCATTAGTAGCAACTGCTGCATTGGACAGATTACTCATCTGTGAAGCGGAAGTGGCAAGATTGGTTAAGCCCTTACCAAGGTTGTCCAAAAGATTTTGGTCAACTTTTGCAGTTTTTAACATCTCATCAATTTTCAGAAGAGGTGAGTCACCGGCAGCAGGCTTATTGCTGATGCGGGTTGCTGGCTTTACAGCACCTTCAAAATCTTCTGACAATTCCGGATATACCTTTGACCAATCTGGCTCTGGATGAGGTGGCTCAAATGCACTAAGGAAAAAGATGGCAGCCTCCACAGAAAGACCAATCATTAGCATCTCATCGGCACCGGTTAAGTGAAGAATTTTAAACAAAGCACCTATGATAACGACTGCGGCTCCAATACCATATACCTTTGGCATAATGGTCTTGTAGAGTAGTTCCATGAATCCGCCTTTTTTCTTGCTCATTGTAGTATAGATTTAAGTTTTTGGCAATTAGTTTCTAAATATAACGAGAGTTTTTAATTATTAAAATTCTGTTCCCGATGACCTTCCAAGGTGAGTAACTGCACATCTAAATCCGATGTAAGCTCTCGTTGAATCTTTAAATTCATATGTCCTTGTTCCTGTTTCAAGATAGTAAGCAACATCTTTCCATGAGCCACCACGAATCACTTTCTTTGGTGCCACATCTGCGTTGTACTTCGAGCTTTCAGGGTTAGTTCTTTCGTCAATAAACTGAGGGTTCAAATCCCAAACTGTAGGAACTGATGCTGGGTTAAAGTCATCAAGACACCACTCAGAGACGTTCCCGGATGTATCGAAAATTCCATAATCATTAGGGAAGTAAGATTGTACTGGAGATGTATAGGCAAAACCGTCATCGTAGAAGTTACCACGTCCAGGCTTAAAGTTGGCCAGCATACATCCCTTCGAGTTTCTTATGTACGGGTTACCCCATGGGTACTTGGCCATATCACGACCGCCCCTTGCAGCATATTCCCACTCGGCCTCAGATGGCAGACGGAATTCAGGCATTGGAAACTCTCCAATTGTTTTTCTATAATCGTTAAGATATGCAGTTCTCCATTTTCCGAAGAATACTGCTGCATCCCAGTTGATTCCTACCACAGGGTAATCATCATATCCTGGATGCCAGTAATAATAGTCTTGAATAGGATCTCCCATATGGTGAGCAAAGTCTTTTACCCATGAAGTAGTATCAGGGTAGTAGTTCTGACGAAACTCAGCTTCACTTACTGTTGGGAAACCTTCAATGGTACCATTGTCTATCAAAAAGAAATTGGTGAACTGACGGTACTCATTATTAGTAATCTCAGAGTCATCCATAAAGAATGGTCCGATTGTTACCTGCTTATTAAAATTGATTTGTGTGGAGGCGGGATCTTCATCCGCTTGTCCCATGTGGAAAGTACCTGCAGGAACTGGAACCATTCCGTAAGGAATAGTCATCACCCAGCCTTGTCGATTGGGGACACCAACCAACTCCCCTTGATCACCACCACCACCACCACCGATTCCCAATAGTCCGCAGCTACCAAGTACTGCTGCCATCACTATTAAAGCCACGTAGCTCAAACCTTTTGGAGAAACCATCTTATTCATATTCTTAAGTGATATTAAAAATCAATTTACAGGTCAAAGCCAACCTAAACCGATCCGAAAGTTATCTTTTTAGCGCTTATTATTAAAAAATGTAGCTCCCAAATTCTATAAAATCCTAAAAAAAGCAAAATAAATCTACGATTAGTGCCTGTATCTTGGGGTGCGAACCACTTTTTTCCCGCTACCCGGATTAACCGGCAACTCGTAGGTAATCATAAATTCATGTGAAGTCGGCTGCTTAGCAGCCTGATCCTTAATAATATAGTCTAATCCGTAGCCCAACTTCAATGATTTATCTTTCAACAAACTGTATCCTAACATTAAGATAGCAGCTTCTGATTGACGAAACGACAAACCTCCCCACATAGTATCCTTAAAATAGGCCAAGCCACCAATATCGAAGGTGGTTTTGGTAAAATCGGACTTTACAAGACCAGTAAACTGGAATCTGAGGTCAAAATTAACATCGTAAAAATATCCTCCCGTCACATAAACATGGCTCGCCAATGCATTCCGTTGATTAACCCCAAAGTCGAACTCGGATTTGATCAGGTGATTAAAACTAACACCTGCATAGTACTTCTCCTTTCGAAGGAATGCACCCACAGCTAGATCTGGTCTTACCTGAGATTGTTTGCCGGCTGCATTCAATAATGGATCGTTGGGGTCAGTGGCTCTGTATTGATCAAAATTGATTGTTTGAGAATACATCCCTACCCTCATACCTAAACTGAGTTTAGCATCCTTAATCCCTAAGTGATAGGCGTAAGAAGCTTGCGCTTCAAGATTGTTTTGAGGGCCAAGTTTATCATTAACAATATAAGCTCCGAATCCGCTGTTGAGCTTATATATAGGTGTGGTCATGCTCACGATTTGAGTGGTAGGTGCAGTACCCCCTCCAAAGCTAGGGCTATATCCTAGCCATTGGCTTCTGTGAATGGCCGTAAGCTTAGTTACTCCTTCCACTCCGGCATATCCCGGATTATAATAGAGGGTATTAAACATATACTGTGTGAACTGGGGATCCTGCTGGGCAGAAACTTTCCAAGTCCATAACAATAGTACAATACCTATGATTAATCTTCTACTCACAATTACCCAAAAAACAGATTTAAATATACAGGATTTATAATTACACAATCCATTCGATGTAATTAAAGTGTAATAAAATCTAAGCTATAGTAAAAACTTAACCCTTAACGAGTTACTTAATGCCATTTGCCTTCACAATGTAGAGCTCCAACGCTCCCGTCATTGACGGGGCATTTGGGTGGGGCGCTTCAATGTCAAGTGTCAAACCGGCATCTTTCACAGCCTTAGAGGTAGTAGGTCCAAAGGCAGCAATTCGCGTATTATTTTGCTTAAAGTCAGGGAAATTCAACAAAAGTGAGTTGATCCCGGCCGGAGTAAAAAATGCCAAAATATCATAGTACACATCCGTAAGGTCACTCAGGTTTGCCGCCATCGTATGATAAATGACTGCCTCCGAATACTTAAAATTATTCTCCTTTAAAAAATCTGGTATATCGTTGATACGAATATCTGAGCAAGGGAAAAGAAACGTTTCATTTTTGTGTTTCTTAATTATTTCCAGCAAGTCTTTAGTGTCTCTAAGGCCGGAGAAAATTTTCCTTTTCCTTATTACAATATACTTCTGAAGATAATAAGCGGTCTGCTCATTTATACAGAAATATTTCATATCCGCAGGCATCTCAATTTTCAATTCTCTACAGATTTGAAAGAAATGATCTACCGCATTTCTACTGGTGAAGATGATTGCAGTATGGGCCAGGATATCTACTTTCTGTTTTCTGAACTCCTTAATATCTACTGGCTCTACCTGTATAAATTGTCTGAAATCAATTTTCAAATTATACTTCTCCGCAAGCTTGAGGTAGGGAGAATTAGGATCAGATGGTGCTTCTTGAGAAACCAGGATGCTTTTAACCTTACTCATCCTGTCATTCATAGTTTCAGTCATAACTACACTAAATCAGTTCTGCTTAAGAATTTAAGACCTTAACGAGGATAACAATCGGGATTAATTCCGAAGCGCAAAGGTAGGAAAATAAATGAAAAAATCTGAAGGTGGATCGTCTCAATAATTTTAACCCAATAACTACTACCCAAAAAATAAGTAGCAAAACAATCGCACTTAGTAAAAAACTATAAGCTTCAGGGCTTTGAATTTTAAAGACAAAATAGCATATGCATACCACCCCCGACAGGATACTTGCGAAAAAAGTAAGGCGAACGTAGTTGTAAAACTGGGGAGTTGGTGCCTCCCTAAAATCAAATAACCGCGCCAGACTTAATAGTAATATTAACTTAACAAAAAGTATAATTAGAATCAGCCCTGAAACCTTAAGCCATTGTAAAAAGGTTTGCCCAAGCGAATTTGCAGCGAACGATTCAGCGATTGGAATTAAGTTTCCTCCAAAATGGAAAATGGTAAGCAATGCAAATCCTGCCACCAGGCTACCAAATAGATAATAAAGAATATTAACACTTGCTGAAATTCGGCTATTCAACAGGGTGTCTTCCCGTTCTTGAATGGAAAACAGCCTTATAAAATTTAAGTAGTCAAATGTTAGCCGTGGATTGGTCCTAAGCAAAACAACAAAGTATATCAGCAGGGAAACAGAAACGATGATCGAAAAATCAAGGTAAAACCCCGACCCACGATAGGAATTGCTCGTATCAGAGCGCAGTACAGATGGAGAAACTACTTCTGTTTGTAGCCATGACAATCCTTTATCATGATAGGCACTAAAGAGCCAAGGTTCAGGTACTTTAGACCTGAGACTATCCATGTCCAAAGAAACCAGTTTACTGCCAGATGTTATTTGCTGATAATTGATATAAACAGAAAACGGTCTTGCTCCTTCCAGTTCTAGGTGACTTCCCTTATCATACCTGCCCGGGTCAACTTCAAAATATATTGTTTGTTCTTTTACGTGCGTCTTTGATTCATAATTTTCAAATTGGCCATCAGAAAACACCTTCCAATCTTTGCGCAAATCTGTAACCACCGGATGCTCAGTGAGGGGTTGGGCAAACCCCGCTACAGTGATTAACAATATTGTTAGGATCAAAAAACTTCTCACCAAATGCTTCTAAAATTTTTGCAAAGATTATCAATAATAACGAGTTAACTAAACCAGTATGTTCTTTCTACCTTTGCGGATAACAAATTTACTGGCCAATGCCCGGACTTTACTTTCATATTCCCTTCTGTAAGCAGGCATGCCATTACTGTGATTTCCACTTTTCTACTAATCTTACTCGAATGGATGAGATGGTGGATGCGCTAGTTGAAGAACTCACATTGCAAAAGGACTACCTGAGTGATAAAAAACTCGCAAGTATATACTTTGGAGGAGGCACCCCATCCTTGCTCAAGGCCAATCATTTTGAGAAAATATTTAATGCTATTGATAACCTATATCAACTTGAAGAAGCTTGCGAGGTTACCCTTGAAGCCAATCCGGATGACCTTTCTGTTGATCAGTTAGACATGTTTATCAAAGCTGGAATTAATCGATTAAGCATCGGCATACAATCTTTTGATGATGGCGTTCTGAAATTTATTAACAGAGCGCACGATAGCAAAATGGCTATTGCGGCCCTTGAAAATGCCAGAAAAGTTGGATTTGAAAACTTTAGTCTCGATTTGATTTACGCTATTCCAGGTCAGGGCACTGACAAATTAAAAGACAATATCAATACAGCTTTACAATTCTCTCCTGAACACATCTCCACTTATGGACTTACCATCGAGCCCAAGACAGTTTTTGGGAATTGGGCTTCGAAAAAAAAATTAAATCCTGTTGAAGAGAACATTAACGCAGATCAATTTGAAGCAATAAGTAATGCACTTTCTGAACACGGGTATGAGCATTATGAAATCTCCAATTATTGTAAGCCGGGGCGTTACTCCAAACACAACAGTAGCTACTGGAAACAAATGTCTTATTTAGGAATTGGCCCCAGTGCTCACTCTTATAACAAGACCAGTCGCCAATATAACATCAGCAACAATGCGGCTTATATTAAAGCTATTAAGAATAGTGAAGTTCCTTTTCAACTTGAGATACTCAGCACTGAAAATCAAATAAATGAATATGTGTTCACCACACTAAGAACAATGTGGGGATGCAATCTTGAGTTGCTTAAAGACGAATATCAATTTGATCTAATCAGTCAAAATAAAATTTATGTGGAAAAATTGATTACAAAAGATCTGGCTAAACTCAATAACCATATATTGACCCTTACCAAAAAAGGAAAGCTACTGGCCGATCAGATTTCCCTTGATCTAATGGTCCAACCATAAGTTTCCTAATTCCTCTTTTGCAGTAAACCAACTAAAAATAGTTAATTTTCGGAGCCAAGCCCACATATGACCAGAGAAGAAAAACAGGTTTACATGCTTTTAAAGACGGTGATATTTAGTTATCACGGACTTGACGAAGATGAAAAGAAAGACCTGGAGAGTACCGCAGAAAAATTAGAAGCCACCAACGAACTGAAATGGGCTTTGGATTTTATTGCTGAGGATTTTATTACCGCCTTCGACCGAGCCCGCGCTCATCTCAATGACATCATCGGTGACTATCCGAAAGGTGACCGCATCAACCTTATTAATATGGTGTGGGAAGCCAACAACCTTAAGGGGTATGTTACAGAAATGGAAGCTACAGCCATGCTAAAGCTGGCCAAAGACTGGAACGTTGAAAAAGAACTGATTGCCCTCGTACTGAAGTAAACTACAAAGACATCATGTCTTTGAACTTAGCAGCCTGCCTGCGGCTTACCTCTACTTTATCTCCACCTTTTAATTTCACCATCAGGCCGCCATTGAACCATGGTTCAATACTTTCCACCCAACTAAGATTAATGATATGCTTGCGGCTTGCTCTGAAGAAAGCGCGTTCATCCAATTTTTCATCCAGCGCGTTTAGTGATTTATGAATCATAGGACGATTGCTATCAAAGTATACCTTGATGTAGTTCCCATCTGACTCAAACAATCTAATGTTGGTAAGGCTCACAAACCAGCAACGGTCTCCATCTTTTACAAATACCTGATCGTCAAGGCCCAATTTTTTATCTTTCGATCTACCTCCTCTGCTTTTCTCCTTTTCATTTATCTTCTGCACAGCTTCAGACAAACGTTCGGGATGAATTGGCTTTAACACATAGTCGAGTGCATTTACTTCAAATGCCTTTAATGCAAATTCATCATAGGCTGTAGTGAATACAACCAGTGGTGCTGAGTCCAACGATTCCAGTAATTGAAAACCTGTTCTCCCCGGCATTTGTATATCCAGGAACAACAAATCTGGATTGAGCTCATTTACCATTTGCTCTGCCTCATCAGCATTCATAGCCTCTCCAACTACCTCTATTGAAGGATGCTCTTCCAACAATTTTATTAGCTCCTTTCTCGCCAATCTTTCGTCATCAACTATCAGTGCTCTCATATTGAATTTATCTGTGGGATTCTTATTTCTGTAAGTACAAAACTATCGTTTTCTGTTAATATTCTAAAAGTGGCGGAACTTCCATAGACAAGTTTTAAACGTTGCTTGGTATTTTCAAGTCCCAAACCGCCTGTAGTCCTTTTTACACCATTTATGTATTGCCCGCTATTCCTAATCTGGATAATGAGGACTTCATTTTCAACTATTGTTTTAATTTGAATGAGTCCGCCCTCCGTTAACCGCGAAATTCCATGTTTAATTCCATTCTCAACCAGGGTCTGAATCATCAATGGGGGCACCAAAAAATCCTTGGAATCAGGGTCAATAATAAATTCCGTACGAAGTCGCTCTTCAAATCGGATACTCTCCAACCCTAGATAATCTTTTACCACTTTCAACTCATCTTTAAATCTGGTCAAACTTCTTTTGTCAGCAACCAATGAATTACGAAGAATGCTTGAAAGTTGATTGATCGCCATTTTGGATTTGGTTGGGTTTTCATCTACTAATGCCCTGACGCTATTCAACGCATTGAAAATGAAGTGAGGATTAAGCTGAGATTTTAAGTTATTCAATTCAATCTCTCTCGCATACGCTTCCAGTTTTAATGATTTACTGTGCCGCTCAAAATAATTATATATAAAGTAGAGCGTTGCCCAGATAAAGAAGATGATGGCATAGTAGAAGGAGAGTCCAAAAATGTTTTGAAGATCAAAAGCTACCTCCCTGCTAAATAAACGCAAAGGCAATGAAATCGGAATTCTCAGGAAATACATGATGAGGCCCATTGCGAACACACTCACAATTGTCTTTGGAATAAGCCGAGTCATTCCAAGGCTCAGCCATTTCCATCTATTGATATAGTAGCGAAACAAATGTGAGACAAGCAAGCAAAACACTGCTTCGTAGACTAGAAAAATGATACGCTGTGTGCTAACGCCTAACCCTCCTGCCGCTATAAAACTTGCAGCAATCTGTACACCTGCATAGAGCGTCCACCCCCCTAATTGTAAACTCCAATATAGTTTTTGCTTATTAAGCATGATAAAACCCTCCCTCTAAATTACTGAATTGAAAAATCACATTGACCGTTCTTTGATAAACGGTGCTATTTCAACTCCATTTTAAGGTATTTACCAGTATACCCAGCTGGATTATTCGCTACTTCCTCTGGTGTTCCTAGTGCAATAATTTTACCTCCTTTTTCGCCACCTTCCGGCCCAAGGTCTACTATGTAATCGGACGATTTGATCACATCCATATTGTGCTCAATGATCAAAACGGTATTGCCTTTATCCACGAGTTTTTGAAGTACATCCAGCAAATGACTGATGTCCTGAAAGTGAAGGCCTGTGGTAGGTTCATCTAAAATGTAAAATGTTTTACCCGTATCTCTTTTAGAAAGTTCAGTAGCCAATTTTACTCGCTGGGCTTCGCCTCCTGAAAGTGTTGTTGCATGCTGCCCTAAAGAAATATACCCCAAGCCCACTTCGCTTAGTGTTTGAATTTTTCTAAGAATTCGAGGTTGATTTTCAAAAAATGCAACCGCTTCTTCAACCGTCATGTCCAACACATCGGAAATAGATTTGCCTTTGAACCTGACCTCCAAGGTTTCTCTATTATACCTTCTTCCCTTACAGGTATCACACGGCACATGAATATCAGGAAGAAACTCCATTTCAATCAAACGCAAGCCTGCCCCTTCGCAAGTCTCGCACCTTCCACCTTTTACGTTGAATGAAAATCTTCCTGGCTTATACCCTCGTATTTTAGCTTCCGGCAACTGCGCAAATAAATCTCTGATATCCGTAAACACACCTGTATATGTGGCTGGGTTTGATCGAGGTGTTCTTCCAATGGGAGACTGATCAACTTCAATTACTTTATCCAAATGTTCCAGGCCTTCCACTTTTTTATAAGGTAATGGACTCGTTCTCGATCTGTAGAAATGTGAATTTAGAATTGGGAAAAGTGTCTCATGAATAAGGGTAGACTTACCACTGCCAGAAACTCCTGTAATGCATGTAAGTGTACCCAAAGGAATTTGCAGGTCGACATTCTTTAAATTGTTACCACTTGCTCCAGTTAACGACAACTTCTTTCCAGTAAGCTTCCTCTTCTCTTTACCGTAGTCAATTTTAATTTTCCCTTTTAAGTATTGTGCAGTGGTGCTATTTGTTTTTAAAAATGTTTTAGGATCTCCTTCTGCCACCACGCTTCCTCCATGGCGTCCTGCGCCCGGGCCAATGTCAATAATGTAATCACACTCGAGCATCATTTCCTTATCGTGTTCTACCACAATTACAGAATTACCTAAATCACGAAGGTCCTTTAAGGCCTTAATTAATTTTACATTATCGCGTGCATGAAGTCCGATACTTGGTTCATCCAAAATGTATAACACACCAACGAGCTGGGTGCCAATCTGGGTTGCCAATCTGATGCGTTGTGCTTCACCACCACTTAGTGTTCGTAACGGACGGTTGAGGCTGAGATAATCCAACCCTACATCCAGCAAAAAGCCAATGCGTTTGCGAATTTCTTTCAGCACCTCCGTTGCAATTACATTCTGCTTATCCGTTAGCCTGCTCTCCACTCCATCAAACCATTTTTTCAGCGCATTGATATCCAATCTTGCGAGTTGCGCAATATTTGTATTGTCAATCAAAAAATGAAGCGATTCTTTTTTGAGTCTGGCACCATCGCATTCAGGGCAAATTTTCACAACCGTAAAATCATCAACCCATTTGCGAATAGCTTCGGAGCCTTCCTCCTTTTGTTTTTGTAGAAAATTAATAATCCCCTCAAACTTCGTGTTCCATTCTGTACCTGGATATTTCACAGAAGCCACCGCCACTGGCACATCATCCCCATACATCAATACTTTCAAAACGTCTTTTGGAATATCCTTAATAGGAGTAGAAAGGGTGAGCTTATTGCGCTTGAGCAGCGCCTCCACTTTTTTAAAAATCCAAATGTCCCGATACTCGCCTAATGGTAGAATTCCACCTCTGCTTATGCTTAACTTACTATCCGGAATAATTGATTCTTCTGTAATCTCCTCAATCTGACCCAAGCCATTGCAAACTGTGCATGCACCATAAGGAGAGTTGAAAGAAAAATTATTAGGTGCCGGTTCGTCATAAGACAATCCGGTTTTAGGATCCATCAGGTATTTTGAATAATGATTGGCGGTGCCGTTCTCCTCTATAGCAATCAGAACTCCTTTTCCTTCTTTCAAAGAAGTATTCACAGACTGTGCGATGCGATGTCGGTCTTTATTATCAACTATAATCCTATCAATTACAATTTCAATATCATGGATCTTAAAACGATCCACTTGCATTTTTGGTTTTATATCCTGTATCTCTCCGTCAATACGGACTTTGGAGTAACCGCTTTTTCTGATCTGTACAAACAATTCGCGATAGTGTCCCTTTCGCCCCTTTACAACAGGTGCCAGCAAACTCAATTTTTTCCCTTTGAAAGAATTGATCAAGGCATCCAAAATCTGATCTTCAGACTGCCTGATCATTTTATCTCCTGAGAGATACGAAAAAGCCTCACCTGCCCTTGCATACAATAGGCGCATGAAGTCATAAATCTCTGTAACCGTTCCAACCGTTGAGCGGGGATTTCTGGATGTGGTTTTTTGCTCTATGGAGATGACCGGACTTAATCCATTGATTTTATCTACATCCGGGCGCTCCAGGTTACCAATAAAACTACGGGCATAGGCGGAGAAACTTTCCATGTACCTTCGTTGCCCTTCTGCATAAATAGTGTCAAAAGCCAGAGAAGACTTTCCGCTCCCGCTAATACCCGTAATCACGATGAGTTTATTCCTTGGAAAAGTAAGACTTATGTTTTTGAGATTGTGCTCCCTGGCGCCAATGATCTCAATGGTTTCAAGGTCAGATACCTTAGAATTCTTTTTTTGCGCTGAAGATCGGGCCATTGGGGAGTTTCATAAATGAGCATGCAATTAATACTACAATTATGAATAGGAAAAGGTTTATCGGAGATATGTAGTTATTTATACACTACTAACGGGAAGTCATTTCCAAATGAGTAGCCAGAAGGGTATTGAGCCGTTCCCTTCAATTGTTCTGAAAGTTCAGGTACTTTATTTTCTATATAGGTACTTAACTCCCGCACCGTAAGCTTCTTATCACTATTGGTATCTGCTTTGCCATTAATACCTTCAATTAAGGCATAGGTAAAAATTCCGTGTCCCAATTTTTCAAATTCGGAGGCAAATTGGTTGGAGCCCGTTGAGGTTATCCAAAAAGTACCTGTGCTTCTTGCCAGTTGTGCGATGGCCTTCTCTTCTGCTGCTCCACGCTCCGTTACCGTCTCCAATGCTCCGGCAGACTGGCACGCATCCAAAATAAAAACCTGTTTTTGAGCATTAATTGATTCCGCATAGTCTTTTAAGGAGGAGGCCGCAATGGCTTTAGTCTTCAGCATTTCCTCCTTACCATATAACTGTGTTACATCCGTGGGCACGACATAAAACTCCTTGTCAGCGGCTGACTCGCCTGCCATTACACCATGTCCGGCATAATAGACTACCAACATATCTTGTTCCAGCGATTTCTTTTTCACATCATCCAGGGCAGCAAGAATATTTGATTTTATGGCCTTTTCATTCCTTATATTATAAGGTACAATAGCTTTAAAAATCCCAGAGGAGGATTGCTTTATACTGTTCTCCACTCCATTGGCATCTGCTTCAGCATAGTTCAAATTATACTTTGGGTTTTTATACTTATTGATTCCGATGGTAATCAAATAAAGAGTGGGTTTCTCTTCAGTAGCCCCTTTATAAGTAATGGTAAACTTTGCTTTCTCTGCATCAATACCATTTTTACTTCCTGCATTAACATAGAAAAAATTCTCCTCGCCAAACGAATTGGATAAACTTAAATCAAAGGTATAGGTTGTAGCACCTGTGCCTGGAAGCGACTTCATCAGTTTCGCATTTTGATAAAGTCTGACTTCAGTTACTTCCTCAGCATTACCTGTTACCTCTATTGTCACAGAAGAATTCTTTTGACTTGCCGCAACAGTAGAATTATCAGAGTAGGGCTTTGCATTAATACTTTTAATTGCCAGCACCGGTACTTTAGCAACGGCTTCATCCACATCAAAACTGGCCAATGAAGTTGACTCTTCACTGAGTACTTCATTAAAAAGACGCGGAGTAAAGCCCTTCTCCATCGAACTCTCCAACGTTGTTCTTTGCAGGGTTAATCTGGTGGTCCAGAATACTTTCGCTAGCGCATCTGCAGTTCCATCCACTCGACCGTCTTTAGAAACTACTGCATAATCATCATTACTATCCGAGTAAAAATAGGCGATGATAGAATTTGATTTTGCGTCATAGATCTGGTTGATGTTATTTCCTGAAGCGTTCAGAAAAAATGTCTCATTCTCCTTATCCAAAGAGAAAATATTAAATGAACCTACTCCCATTCCGGGGTAGCCCGAAAACTTCCACTTATCCGACTTAGTGGTAAACACTGCGCTTCCCGAATTGGCATCATACACATTGAATGATCTGGAGGCAGTGAGGGCAAGAAGTTTGCTATTTGCATATACTCCGCCATTGGCAGTGATGGTTGCAAGAAAGAACTCCGACTCCAGGCTCTTTACCATTTCATAAGTATTGGCATTCCATACCTGAACGATTGACTTTGTACCCAGAAAGTTTAATCCTGAAATTATGAGATGCTCACCTGTCTCGTCATAGGCAGCCATAGTAAATGTGCCTCCGGGAGATTCACTTATCTCCTCGCCTGTAGTCAGGTCATATTGCTTTAGCGGGTTGTTGCTTTTTAAAAATGACATTACTCCCACCAAAATCTTTTTTCCATCGGGGTGGATTGCAAGCGCACTTACATGGTGCTTTTTGTATTGTGTTGCAAAAATTTGCTTTTGCCCTTTTAGATCAATTACTGCGACATACCCTTCCTTTTGCCCTACGGCAATTAAATTATGTTTTCCTGAAAAAGCTGTTTTTGTTGCCTCTTCCTCCAATGGATATTGGGCTATTTCGCTTTCCGTTTTCAGGTCGATTACTCGTACTCTCTTGTCTTCAACAAGAATGAGCTGCTGATCAGAAGATAGTTGAACATCAAAAAGATCTTCGTAGGGAGCTTTGAATTTTTTGGTAAACCGACCGATAGAGACATCAAATATTTTGACTGTCTTATCCTCATACAAGAAGGCGATGGTTTTGCCATCTGGGGATACGGCCATACCTTTCTGCCTGGACTGCAATGAGGTAATATCATAACCCAATCGCAATAGATCCACCTCTTGTGCCAGGGCTCCAAAGCACCCTGAAATCATTAGAAATAGAAGGATAATTTGCCTCATAATACTATTTATATTTTACCAAGTACAGCACTAGCTATACAGTTATTATGCCATCCCACCTCAAAAGGTAAATGGATGATTGATCAAAAAATCATCATTTTTTGAGAGAGAAAACTGTACGACTTACTTATTAGATAAAGTACCTAGTTTTTCACCCATCAAAACGTGCTCATAGCCACTACCCTCATCGCGCTTAGGCGAATCAAGTGTGAAGCTTACATGATCTTGGAATAGGACAATAAAGTCTGAACCACCAAATGCAAAGTGACCTAGCGGATCTCCTTTTTTTACTTGTGCCCCAGGTTGTACACTTTCTTCAAAATTAACAGAGCTCACGACCACCATACCGATCGGTAACAGTGCGACTAGTCCATACTCTTCTGTTTCTACAATTACACATCCTCTTGTCTCTAATACCTGCCAACCAGTTTTAGCCCCAGGGTCATAAGCATATCTTTTATTTTCTGCGTCCCACCACAGCCGTCCGCCAATCGGCTGACTGCCTTGAATTATACGAACTTCCTTTACGGTGCCCCCAACAGGAAAGTGATAACGGTGATAGTCGTTCACATTGAGAAATGAATGCGTGAAAGTACCGTTTGCAAAAGCATTTTGGTATTCACTGCCCTCGCCAATCAGGGCTGACACAGACCGAAGTGTTGATGATTTTACCGGCACCCCATCCTCCGCCACGAGTTGTGAGGTGCTGTCAATGGCCCACACGCCCTGAGGTTCTGAGTCTGCGAAACTTACTACAATTGCATTGTTGTCCGGTTCAGCGAGAGGTCTTACTTCAGGTGATATCAAGTGTCTGGCAAAAAATTGATTAAATGTTTTCCAGCCAGAGGGATCTTCATACCATCCATTCTGAAGACCAAAGTTGGGATCTTCCTGAGCCATCTGAAGGGTTTTTTCATTCCAGGACGCTTCACTATCCAGGTACCTCCCCCACGACTTACTAAACGTTGTCAGCCAGGAAGCGTAGGGTTCAGCATATTGCAGCGAGTTGTTATGGAGTCCCTTGCCTTCGAGTTCCGTTAGCGGCTGATCTATGAGGAAGTAGAAATAGGCAATACCTTGATAAATATCATCGAAGACGTCCGCATGCTCCCCTTTCTTAATTAGCGTCCATGGCATCGCCTGTTCTGCCCAGGATACAAATTCGTAGTACTCCTCGAGGCTTCGGACAGGGTTTGTATTCAGATCAGGATTTATTTCTGCTGCTTTAGCGATAGACTTCTCTAACATCGTCTTAACATCAGGATGTGTATTAAGTAAATCGATTAGTTCGAGTGTGGCCTTTTCATATTCGTTTTTCTTCTCGTTGGTTGAGCAACCCGAAACAAGAAGAAGACTATAAATGATAGCTATTACACTGAATTTAGTGGTTGAACGCATCGTTTATGGTGGTTAAAATGGACTACAATTAGAAACTGAGATCTGATCGCCTCTTCAAATCAATCCCATACCGTACAAATTACAATTTAAAACTGCGAGAGCAAACTGCCACTAACCCGACAATGCTGCCTGGATTTTATTTCTTAGAGTTATCACCTTGTTGTTCGGGAAAGAAGATCACCTTTAATACTTCTTGCCGTTCGCCCCCCATTCCAATCTAAGGCCTACTTTGGACGGTCGATTTAATATCCCTTCTAAACAAAATAGGGGTATACTATTAGGCCAAATAAAATGCAGAAGACGGAATCCTATTTTTAGGAATGACTTGTATATTCGTTTGGGGTCATTAAATTTGCAGTCCTTTTGGAATCTAAATAGTAATTACAGCCATTTTAGTTCTGAAAACAAGCGGGAGTAGCTCAGTTGGTAGAGCACGACCTTGCCAAGGTCGGGGTCGCGAGTTCGAATCTCGTCTCCCGCTCAAAAACACAAAAAGCCCCTCTTCTATGAGAGAAGGGGCTTTGTTTTTAGTATCCAATACCCGAGTGGTGGAATTGGTAGACACGCAGGACTTAAAATCCTGTGGCTAGTAATAGCTGTACGGGTTCAACTCCCGTCTCGGGTACTTTACATCAGTTTACATTTATATCAAACTCGATATCCAAATCAGTTTCTCCGGTATCAGCACTTGAGGTTTCTGTTTTCAAGTCAGGCTGATGTTTTAATACTACACGAAATGTTCCCGAACTAGCAGCCGCTCCCACTGTCCAACTGGTAACTATCCCTATTGGTAAACCGCCCCCATCTTCATCCTGATAGTTTACAGTGCCAGTACGGTTAACAATATTTCCATTTCCCGCAGGATCTGAGAATACATCACCTGTCCAGGAATAGAAGAACATGTGTTCATCTCCTTCTTCTTCAACTTCTTCCGTAATATCATACTCTGGAGAGGAAGCTTCTGCCAATTCATTGATCAAAGAAAGTGAAAGGGTATAGCTAACACCGGCTGTTAAATTAATGGCGCCATCTACTTCAATATCTTTCACTCCCTCTCCATCCGGATCGGATGCAGATGCCGTTACGACTGTCCCTCCACCAGCAGGTGTGAAAGTAAGTGTGGCTTTGGTAATTAATTCAGGTGTATCCTCTTTTTGAGGATCATTGGATTCACAGCCAAAAATCAAGAGACCTACCATTATTACTAAAAATTGAAACTTGGTTTTATTCGTTCTCAAATGCTTTGTCATTGTTTTTCTAATTTGATTGGCACATCGTGCCAATGGTTAATACATTATTTAAAAATTACATTTTAGGGAAATCAAAAAATTCCTTCCCAGGTCATCCGCATAATAGCGGAATCGGTTTGTGTACTCCCGATACGATGTATTGAGTACATTCTCTGCAGCCAACCTTATATCGTATCGTACTTTTTCTCTGTTGATGGAAAATCCTGTGCTTAAATTCAAGAGCGCATAACCATCTGGTGCCTCCAGAAAATCAAAAATGTCATTATTGTCTGAAAACAAATTAATGTTTTGTTCTGAAGCATCTCTGATTTGACGTGGAGTGATTACTCTCGGTGCTCTGTTCTGGCGAGCCACATACCTGACCTTCGACTCAACAAAGAATCTATTCAACTTGAATTGATTGGGCTCTTCAAATCGGACGGTCAATTCATACTTGTTCGATGGGATAAATACAAGCCGATCATCGTTAGTAACATCAGAAGCCTGTATTAAAGAAACTTGTGGTGTCACCTTAACCTGCTTAGTCACATTCCAAACTGCCATCAAGTCGGCACCTACAAACAATGCATCAGTTTGTGTATACCTAAAGTAAGGATAAGTACCCCTAATGTTTCCGGTAATTCCGGTTGGCCTCAAGTAGATATAATTGAATATGTAATTAGCGAACCCACTTAATTCCAATTGAAAGTTGCTCCATTGCCTTTTATAAGTACTTACAACCTTCAGCGCTCTTTCAATTTCAAATGGCACGTCATTGATATTCATTACCTCGTTGGTTGTATCATTAAGCAACAAACCATATTCAATGGCAGCCGCACTTTGATGCGTACCCAAACTGTACAATTCGGCCACATGTGGTGGTCTCCATGAGCTACTGAGGTTAATCGCCAAAGTTTGATTCGGATCAATTTGCTTTGTAGCACCCGTGGTCACGCTCACATTTCCAAATGTTAGCGATTCATCATAGCTGGCATTTTTGAAATCAAACCCCTTGGCATTGTAATATCTGTAGTCATATCGGCCACCTACATCAAACACCCAATCATCACGAATGAACTTTGCCACACCAAAAATTCCTCCTGACAAATTAAAGTAGTTGGGAATAAATGGAATGCGTTGCGTACCAAAAATATTATTATTGTTTTGATACATGCCATTTACCCCAATGCAAAGTCCATTGATGGCATCATGAGGAGTCTCCCACTCAGCTTCTATTGTGTGCGTATTCAACTGCAGATCTATGCTAGGTGTTCCAGCAAGATCTCCCTTACGGATGTCAAATTCCTTTCTGTTATTATTTTGAAACCCATATTGAACACGCCAATCACCATGGTCAGTTTCTTTATGCCCACTTAGCTTCACGAGGTTATGGCTCACCTTTTGTCTAGGCTCCCCAATGTCATAGCTAAATTCCTCTGTTGATTGTGGTGGCTCTCTTTCCATGGCAGCAATCAGATCATCAAGATTACTGATGGCCGTTCCCCTAAGAACTCCCAACTCCGTTCTGAAATGACTTACAAAAACCTCAAACCCTTTTTTTTCATCATGATAGCCCATAGCACTGGAAAAATTCAATTCCTTAATGCCTGTATTTGTCAGAGAGTAGTCTGGTGTATGAAAATCTCCAGACCGCTTACCCGTACCTTGCATACGCCATCCCCAACCCTCATGATTCTTAATTCCTCCCTCCAACAATCCAGATACTGTGCCTGACCGCCCATTGCTTTGACCAATAAGGTTTATCGTTCCTCCTATTCCTTCTGCCTCAGGTAGTTCGGCAGGATTTACAATCACCACGCCACCTAGTGCATCAGTTCCGTATTTAATGGAAGACGCATCTTTCACCACCACTATATTAGAAGCAATAAATGGATCAATCTCTGGCGCATGTTCAGCACCCCACTGCTGCCCTTCTTGTCTGATTCCATGGTTGAGGATTAGTATTCGTTGGCTGTGCACCCCGTGTATAACAGGCTTAAAAATTCCCGGGCCAGCTTGTATGGTATTTACCCCAGAAATTTCTTTCAGGGATTCTCCCAATGTCTTGCCAGCGGTCTCCGCCAATTTTTCTCCACTCAGCACAGCATAATTCTGAGAAGTCTCTAAATGGGCTACTTTTTCCTCTACCAGTATTTCATGAAGTGTCTCTACATTTGGCTGAAGAGAAATTGTCTTTTTTATTATACCATTAATTGAAACCTCAAAAACCTGTCCTTCATAGCCAAGAAACTGCACCGTTACGGTATAAAGTCCTTCACAAATCTCCTTCAATTCAAAGTTTCCATCAATATCAGAAACCATTCCCTTGCCACCGGGGGCCAAGACAATTGCAGCTCCAATCAATGGGCTACCTTTCTCATCAAGCACTTGCCCGGAGAACACACCGATACACTCCCTTTGTGCGTAGCAAAAGGTGTGCAGCAGTGTTAACACCACAGCAAGTGTTAGTATTTTTTTCACAGTGTTATATTCAAATGGGTCAGCATACCTGAAATGCAATTCAGGTAGGCGAAAATTGTTTGTTGGGAATTAACTAAACAATTGGGGGAGCTCTTGAGGGAAGGTGTGAAAATGTTCCTCCAACGATAGCCGCTTCAATTTCACAACCAGATATTTCTAAAGAGATGGTGAAATAATCAGCTGGTTTTATACTGGCAAAATGGAAGGACTCCAGTGACAAATGGCAGAGATCACATTTTTTATTAGCAACAATGTGAGACTTATGTTCACAGCTCTGATCCTTTTTGTTATGATATACATTTTGATGACAACCACTGGATTCATTAACCGCAGAATGTAATTCTTTTTGGTTTTGAGTGTTGTGAAGAAAAGCGTGGAATGAACTTATCTCAACCGTACCTACTAAATATATAACCAACAATAAGAGAACCACGCAGGCTGCAAAGCCGCTTTTGTCCTTATTGTTATGTGTGATGTTAAGAAAACGCACAGGTTATAATTTTACCTATTTCAAATAAATGTAGAATCTTACTGGATTACTTGCAACCACATTGCATGTAAGGCGGCTATTTTTGTTTATCAATGGCACTGTGTAGTGCCATCACCTAATTATTGTGATAATGAAAATTAAGGGTAAAACAGTTGACCAAGAGACCCGATGCGTTCATTTTCATTCTATTAATGATGTCGTAGCCATAAAGTTTAAATGCTGCCATCAATACTATCCGTGCTATCAATGCCATGATGAAGATGCTGATCATCCTTCAGAAGTATGGCCTTCGCGTGATTTTGAAGAGAAAGCAATATGGTGTGGCGTTTGCAAAACCGAACTAACCATTCGTCAGTACTTAGAAAGTGGCAATGCTTGCCCTCACTGTCAAACTTCGTTCAATCCCAACTGCTCAAGCCACTATCACCTCTACTTTGAAACGAATACCAACTAGTCTTATTGCTGGCGCTGACCTGTCTTAGTAAAAGACATTACGTATAAAATACCCACTCTTACCAATAAGAGCCATGGCAATCCATGAAACAATGTATCCAACCAATCCATCGGTTGCATACCAACAGCTCCTCCCAGTATCCACTTTAGTTTTCCCCAAATATGTGGCTCAGGAAAAAAAGGAGCTAAGCCCAGTGTAAGACAAAAGAGAATAACCGTTTTCCAATCGTTAAAAATTTTCATTCCGCAGTTTATTTCTGCAATGTCGTAGGACAAACATAATCTGTTAACGGAACACCTGCCTCACCTAGTGCTTTTATTCCTCCAGCAACTTCAATGAAGTTGTCCCAACCACGAGATTTTAGAATGGATGCTGCCACCATTGATCGGTAGCCCGTGGCGCAGTGCATATAAAATTTTTCTTCTTTAGGAAACTCGGCAAGGTGATCATTAATGAAATCAAGCGGGAGATTAACTCCGCCATCCACATGCTCTGCTGAAAATTCCGATGGCTTACGCACATCTATCACTTTCACTTTTTCAGCCTTTGATCGCTTTACGTACTCCTCGGCCGAAATAGACTCAATACTATCTGTTTCTTTTCCTGCATCTTCCCATGCTTGCAACCCGCCTTTTAGAAATCCAATCGAATTGTCATAGCCCACTCTTGCCAATCTCGTCACAACCTCTTCTTCACGTCCATCAGCTGCTACGATCAGCAATGGCTGATCAACACCTAGTATAAGTGCACCTACCCAAGGCGCAAAACTTCCATCAATTCCGATATTTATTGAGTTGGGTATAAATCCTTTTGCGAAAACCTGAGCCGCACGTGTATCTAATATAAGAGCCCCGGTTTCGTTGGCTACCAATTCAAATTCGTCAGGCGACAATTCCTTGAGTCCCTGCTTCATTACGTTATCAATGCTTTCGTATCCTTCCTTATTCAACCTTACATTTTCGGGGAAGTAAGCAGGAGGAGGCAACAAACCATCGGTTACCTCTTTTACAAACTCTTCTTTCGTCATGTCGGCACGCAAGGCATAATTCATTTTTTTCTGATTACCCAACGAGTCAACCGTTTCCTTCATCATATTTTTACCGCATGCAGAGCCCGCCCCATGAGCTGGATACACCGTTACATCATCCGCCAATGGCATGATCTTAGTTCGAAGTGAATCAAACAGCATACCTGCCAATTCTTCCTGTGTCATGTGAGCTGCTTTTTGCGCCAGATCAGGTCTTCCTACATCTCCGAGAAAAAGTGTATCTCCAGAAAAGATTGCATGATCCTTTCCGTTCTCATCTTTCAATAAATAAGTGGTGGACTCGGTGGTATGGCCGGGGGTGTGCAATACCTTTATCGTCACCTTTCCAATTTTAATCTCTTCGCCATCCTTCGCAATATGACAATCAAATTTTGGTGCTGCCGTTGGTCCATAAACAATTGTAGCTCCGGTTTTCTTAGCCAAGTCGATATGACCTGAAACAAAGTCAGCGTGAAAGTGAGTTTCTAAAATATACTTAATGGTAGCATTATCCTTTTTTGCACGATCAATGTAGGGAGATGTTTCTCTTAAAGGATCAATGATAGCTACCTCTCCTTCAGACTCGATGTAGTATGCTCCCTGCGCCAGACAGCCTGTATATATTTGTTCAACTTGCATAACTCGTTATTTTATTCAATTACAAAGATCCGTACAAATGACATCAAAAACAGTGATTTTAGTCACATTAACTACCTTATTTAAAGATGGAACCAAGACCAAAAACCCCGATTTCATACAACAGATTCCCATTAAATGGACATAGCACTTATGTCAACCCTTCGGTAAAGTGTTTCCTTTCCAGAGGTTTGCTGAACTTATCGGCATTAAAATCTTTTGATCCTCCCTTTGAAATGGAAAGTGAAACCCAGTTCTCCCCTTTAATTTGCTTGCCCACATACATTATCTGACCAACGTGTGAAGCGTAATGAGCCAACTGCCTGTGAATTGCTTCTACCACTGTTTGTCCTTCATTCCTGATATAAATAATCTTTTCAAGATCATCAGGTTTTAATCCCTCAAGTGTTGTAAGCAAGCATGACCAACCTTCATTCCAGGCTGCTATCATACTCTGCTTATCCTTATAGCTTACCTCAAACTCTGCTTCCCGATCGCGCCAAGGTTTTTCACCATCGCTATCAAGAAAATCAGTCCATCTCGAAAGCATATTCCCAGACAAGTGGTGAACTATTAAGGCAATGCTATTACTAGCCTCATTGGGTCTCCACTTTACCTGCTCACTCGAAAGTTGATCAAAGGTTTTGTCGCCCAAGCCTTTGTAATAATTGAAAAGCTTAATGGTACTTTTTAGAAAATTCTGGTTTACTGATTCAGACATTTAAGCTGACTTTAATACTTCCTCATACTCTTTCTTCAATTCCTTAGCATGCATTTTGTTTTTCGACAGCTTAACATGTTTAGGAACCCCTTTCAAATCCCATATTAGTCCAAACCAAGATAATACCTTAAGGGTGTACCATGTTATATCAATCTCCCACCAAAAAAAACCTTGTCGTGAAGCCACTTCATAATAATGATGATTGTTATGCCAGCCTTCCCCTAAAGTGAGCAACGCCAACCAAAGACTGTTTTTCGATTCATCTCCGGTTTCGTAACGCTGATTACCAAACTTATGCATGATGGAGTTGATGGAAAAAGTGCCATGATATAAAATGACAGTACTCAGAAAAAAGCCAATAAATAAAGTAGAAAGTCCAGCTGAAGTAAACATGGTAAGAATGCTTCCGCCATTCACAATTCCACCCAGAGCAGTAACCAAAATTGCCAAACTAACAGGCGGCACAAGATAATGCTTGTTCAACCAAACCAATTCTGGGTACTTAGCATAGTCGCCAATTACTTTATAATCTGTTTCTTTAAAGTCTGGGCCTACAATCCAGCCCACGTGAGAATACCAGAATCCATAAATCTTCATTGAGTGTGGATCTGCGGGCGTATCACTGTGCCGATGATGGTGACGGTGGTGAGCCGCCCACCACAGCGCCCCCTTTTGCGCAGAAGTTTGCGCCATAAATGCAATCACAAATTGAAACCAGCGGGAAGTGTTATACGACTTGTGTGCAAAGTATCGGTGGTAGCCTCCGGTAACCCAAAACATTCGGAAGATGTATAAAAAAATACACACCAGCCAGTCAAATAATGTTGCTCCCGTCCAAATTGCCGCCAAAGGCATTAAGTGAATGATCAAAAAAGCGATTTCCTGCTTTACAATTGGCTTTCTTCTTTCTTCAGGAGTGACTGTAGTTTCCATTATATAATAACAAAAGTGAGCGGTAATAATTCAAAAAATGTGACCGCAAAGTTATTGCCTTTTGAGACGGTATTCAACCCAAAAATCCTGTGATCATACTAATGAAATAACCAGATCATCAGTTCCCACCATCGTGGCCTCTTTCAAATGAATGGACTTCACCTCACATGCCTCATTGGCAGTAATTGTCGTTTCCATTTTCATGGCTTCAATCACAAAAAGCGGCTCATTCTTTTTTAGTTTCTGACCTTTCTTTACCAAAATTTTTGAAAGTAAACCCTGCAAAGGAACGCCCACATGTTTAGTGTTCCCCGGTTCAATTTTTACGTTTTCTATTTTTTCAATCTTTACAGACTTATCCTGTACTTCAATGTTTCTTGTCTGTCCGTTTACTTTAAAAAATACAGTTCGTATCCCTTCCTCATTGACAGTACCTATTGAAAGGAGTTCAATAATAACTTTCTTTCCCTCACCAATCTCTATAATGGTTTCCTCATGAAGTTCCATGCCATAGAAAAAATTCAAAGTAGGAATGCGACTTACATCACCAAACTCAATTTGCTTCTTTAGCATGTCTTCGAAAACCTTGGGATATAATTTCCAGGAAAGAAAATCTACCAACTCGAGTTGCCGTGCATACCCCGGTTGAAATTTTTTCTGAAAGGCCGTAAACTCTCCCTCCATATCCACTGGATCAAGGTGTGCATTCGGTCTGTCCTTATAAGATTCCTTTCCTTTTAAAACAATCTTTTGAAGATGCTTTGGAAATCCTCCTGTAGGCTGTCCCAGATCACCACGGAAAAATGATTGCACCGATTCCGGAAAAGAGATAGAATCACCCCTTTCCATAATGTCCTCTTTGGTAAGTCCATTGGAAACCATGTACAAAGCAAGATCCCCCACCACTTTTGAACTTGGTGTTACTTTTACAATGTCTCCGAACAATTCATTGACTTCTGCATACCGCTGCTTGATCTCCTCAAACTTTTCAATAAGTCCAAGTCCTCGAGCTTGCGGCCCCAAATTAGAATATTGTCCTCCGGGAATTTCATGATGGTATACATCGGCAGTTCCTGCCTTCAGTCCAGACTCGAATGGATAATAATATTCCCTGACAATTTCCCAATAATTTGAAAATTGATTGAGTGATGTAACATCATATTTGTTTTCTCTTTTCTGTCCTTTCATCATCTCCACCACTGCGTTGAAGTTAGGCTGAGAAGTAAGACCAGACACACCACCAAGCGCTACGTCCACCACATCTACTCCGGCTTCAATGGCTTTCAAGTAAGTCGCGCTTTGTAGAGAAGAGGTGTCGTGCGTGTGTAAATGAACAGGAAGTTTGGTGGCATCCTTTAAGGCACCCACTAATTCTTTAGCTGCATAGGGTTTTAGTAAACCCGTCATATCCTTAATCGCAAGTATGTGAGCTCCGCTATCTTCAATTTGTTTTGCCAGTTTTACATAATAGTCAAGCGTGTATTTTGTGCGAGAAGGATCAAGAATATCACCTGTATAACAAATTGAAACTTCTGCTAAGCCCTTTGTTCTTTTATTGACAAACTTGATACATGGCTCCATGTTTTTCAACCAGTTGAGGGAATCAAAAATGCGAAACACATCCACGCCTTCCTCCCACGATTTCTCCACAAAGGATTCAATAAGATTATCCGGGTAAGCGGTGTATCCCACGCCATTAGAGCCCCTGATCAACATTTGTAATAAAATGTTAGGAACTGCTTTTCGTAATTCACGCAATCTTCTCCACGGATTTTCCATTAAGAATCTCATGCAGACATCAAACGTAGCACCACCCCACACCTCCATACTAAACGTTTGAGGATGATGATGAGCGAAGCTAGTCGCTACATCCAACATGTCAATCGTACGCATGCGCGTGGCCAACAGCGATTGATGCGCATCGCGTAATGTGGTATCTGTGTAATGTATTTTCTTTTCCTTAAGCAACCATTCGCTGAACTTCTGAGGCCCTAATTTGGTGAGCAAATCTTTCGTCCCTTTCGGAGGCGCTGCATCAATGCTAAACTCGGGCACAATGGGCGAACGAAATAGTTTTGTCTTGTCAACAAATCTGACGTCCGGGTTTCCATTCACGGTAACATCCGCCAAATACTTAACCACCTTGGTAGCCCTATCCTGCTGGTGCGTGAAAGTGAAAAGCTCTTTGTGCTTTTGAATAAAGTTTACAGTTGCATTACCCGACTTAAAAACTTCATGATTGATAATGTTGTCAAGAAAAGCAACGTTCGTTTTTACACCACGGGTTCTAAACTCGCGGAGTGCTCTGTGCATTTTTCTACTTGCACCATCCAGGGTGCGTGAATGAGCTGATACTTTGACCAACATCGAATCAAAGAAAGGACTGATCTCTACACCTTGGTATAAACTACCCGCATCAAGCCGTATACCAAAACCTCCTACGCTTCGATAGGTAAGAATGGTCCCATAGTCTGGCTTAAAATCATTCTCCGGATCCTCTGTTGTAATCCTGCATTGCATGGCATAGCCATTTGTTGATAATGACTCCTGAGAAGGAATCTTTATTTGTTCGTCAGATAGTTTGTAGCCGCCTGCAATAAAAATCTGGGCCTTGATTAAATCAATACCCGTTACCATTTCAGTAACCGTATGTTCAACTTGAATACGGGGATTAACTTCTATAAAAAAAATATTTCCTTTTTTATCAACCAGAAACTCCACCGTGCCCACATTATCGTACTTAACCGCTCTGGTTATTTTTAGCGCATAGTCATAAAGCTTATCCAACACATTTTGCTTTAACCCAAAAGAGGGAGCCACTTCCACTACCTTTTGAAACCTTCTTTGCACAGAACAATCCCTTTCAAAAAGATGCACCGAATTGCCATGCTTATCTGCTACAATTTGAACTTCAATATGTTTTGGCTCCTCTACAAATTTTTCAAGAAAGACGGTTCCATCTCCAAATGCATTCAAAGCCTCACGCGTTCCCTCATTATAAGCATTCTCAAGCTCTGCTTCCGATCTCACCACACGCATTCCTCTTCCTCCTCCACCCGATGCAGCTTTAAGCATCACAGGAAATCCAATACGCTTCCCTTCTTTTACGGCAATTTTTGATGATGTCAGCGCGACCTTACTACTTTGAATAAGTGGCAAGCCATTTTCGTCTGCAATTTTCTTGGCGGAGATTTTATCTCCAAGTAAAGTCATCGATTTGGGATTTGGACCCACCCAAATGATGCCATTTTCTTCACATTTTTTGGCAAATGAGGCATTCTCAGAAAGGAATCCGTAGCCGGGATGAATGGCATCCACTTTTTTATTAACAGCGACACGGATGATTTCATCAATGTCGAGATAAGGTTTTAGCGGATCTCCTTCTTTACCTATCTGATAACTTTCATCCGCCTTATAGCGATGGAGTGAGTATCTATCTTCATGAGTGTAGACAGCCACGGTTTTAAGTCCGATTTCTACACTGGCTCGGAAAACACGGATGGCAATTTCGCCACGATTGGCCACTAAAATCTTTTTAATCTTCATCCTAGTAAGATACTAAAAGGAGGATTCGAATGACAGAGAGAATGAAAATATATTTTCTTTTAGAGGAAGGTAGCTGGCAACCAATTTTTTTATGAAGGTTTTCCTCAACAATTCATAAAGTTCAAGAATGAGGCCTTCAAAGATTTTTCATTCTTTCTTCAGATGAGATAGCAACTCATTCAACTTTAATAATGCCTCAACCGGACTGATGGTATTGATGTCAATTTTTCCCAACATTTCTTCCATCTGCTTCAGCTTAGGGTCTATCTCAAACAAGCCCATCTGCGCAACAGGTTTGGGAAGTTCTTCCATTTTCTTTTTGGATTGGTTTTTCTGCTTATCCTTTTCCAGAAAATGAAGAATCTCATTGGCTCTTATCACAATCCTATTGGGCATTCCTGCCAGTTGCGCTACATGAATACCAAAACTGTGTTCACTACCCCCTTCTTTTAGCTTGCGCATAAAAATGATTTTCTCACCCGTTTCTTTAACCGAAACATTAAAGTTTTTCACACGCACCAAATCCTCTGCCAATTGATTCAACTCATGATAGTGCGTGGCAAAAAGAGTTTTGGGCTTAAATTCTTTATGATTATGTAGGTACTCCACAATAGCCCAGGCAATAGAAACGCCATCATAGGTGCTTGTGCCGCGGCCAATCTCATCCATCAGTATCAAACTGCGATTGCTTAGGTTGTTGAGGATACTGGCGGTCTCCGTCATCTCCACCATAAATGTCGACTCTCCTCTTGATAAGTTATCTGAAGCGCCAACTCTTGTAAAGATCTTATCAACGATTCCAATTTTTGCAGCCTCAGCTGGAACAAAACTTCCAATTTGGGCCATCAGCACGATCAATGCGGTTTGTCTCAACAAAGCAGATTTACCCGCCATATTAGGGCCTGTAATTATTAAAACCTGCTGTGATTCGTTATCGAGGTAGATATCATTAGGCACATAATTTTCGCCAATGGGCAATTGTTTTTCAATCACCGGATGGCGTCCATCTTTTATATCAATGATGGTAGTGTCGTTCACTTCAGGCTTTTTATACCTGTTAGACTTTGCCACCAAAGCGAATGAGAGCAAGCAGTCCAGCACAGCAATCACCTTTGCATTTTGTTGTATCTGTGCTATAAAATCAGAAGCATTCAACACTAAGTCTTGAAAAATTTTCTGCTCTATTACTGTGAGTTTTTCTTCTGCATGCAGAATTTTCTCTTCGTAAGTTTTTAGCTCTTCGGTAATGTAGCGTTCAGCGTTAACCAGAGTTTGTTTTCTTATCCATTCAGCAGGCACCTTGTCTTTATGCGCATTGCTTACCTCCAGGTAATAACCAAATACTCTATTATAGGAAATTTTTAATGAAGTGATACCCGTCTTTTCTACCTCCCTCTTCTGAATTTTTATCAGATAGTCCTTCCCTGAAAACGCAATACTGCGCAGCTCGTCCAGTTCTTCATTAACGCCTTCTTTGATTATTCCACCCTGATGCACTAGCATTGGCGCATCCTCTTTCAATTCCTTTTCAATCTTATCCAATAGGAATTCACACCGCTCCAACTGATCACCAAGCTTTTTAAGAGCTACGGATGTTTGAGTTAAAAGTAATTCTTTGACTGGAAGTAAAGCCAGCAACGACCTTTTCATCTGAATCATCTCCCGAGGGTTGATTCTTCCAACAGCTACCTTCGAGATAAGCCGTTCTAAATCTGCAATGTGGCTCAGTTGCTCAAGTATTTTCTCTAGAAGCTCATTATCGCTAAGAAAGGTCTCCACCACATCAAGGCGCTCTTGCACCGCGGATCGCTCTTTTAAGGGAAGGATCATCCACTTGCGCAATTGCCTTGAGCCCATGGCCGTAACTGTGTGATCCAAAATTTGAATAAGTGGCACACCTCCATCCTGCTGTGGGTTTACAATTTCCAAATTGCGAATCGTAAACTTATCCAGCCACACATACTTATCTTCATCAATTCTTGAAATGGAAGAAATATGGTGCGTGTCCTTATGCTCGGTTGCTTCCAAGTAGTGAAGAATGGCTCCACCTGCCACAATGGCTTCAGCCATTCCATCAATACCAAAGCCTTTTAAATTGACAGTCTTAAATTGATTGATAAGTTTTTCGTAGGTATAGTCAGAGGCAAAAACCCATTCGTCTAATGCGAAGGTGGCGTGTTCTTCCCCAAACTGATTTTCAAATTTTTCTCTATGGGGCTTACCAAAAATAATTTCAGCTGGAGAAAAGCTTTGAATAAGTTTTGACACATACGTTTCGCTTCCCTGAGCCGCATAAAATTCCCCGGTGCTTATATCCAAAAATGCTATTCCTAATAAATTTTTACCAACATGAATGGAGGCTAGAAAATTATTCTGTTTTTTTTCGAGAACGCTATCATTAAAAGAAACGCCTGGCGTGACCAGCTCTGTTACTCCACGTTTCACAATACCTTTAACAGATCGTGGGTCTTCTAACTGATCACAAATCGCCACACGATGCCCGGCCCTAACCAGCTTGGGCAAATAGTTGTCCAACGAATGATGCGGGAATCCAGCCAGCTCTATTTCAGATGCTGAACCACTGCCACGTTTGGTGAGCACAATGTCGAGCACCTTACTTGCCTTGATGGCATCCTCACCAAAAGTTTCATAAAAGTCCCCCACACGAAATAATAGCAAAGCCCCAGGGTATTTCACCTTGATGGCATTGTACTGTTTCATTAATGGGGTTTCGGAAGAGCTTGAAGCCATGGAGGGCAAAGATAAAATCCGCGCGCAAGATGCAAGGGGGATGATTGAATTATATTCTACTTCTCAGCCACTATCAACCACATTTTATCACCTTTGATTTTTTCACGATCGATATAGGGATCTTTCTTGAATACAATCTTGAATCCTGCCTTTTGAAGGTCTTCCAGGGCATAGTTCATTCCCAGTTCGTGCCTCCTCTCCTGTTCTGCCCGCGACAAACTTTTGCGATCTGTCGCAATTGGCTCACAAATGATCAGCCTCCCACCCGACTTAAGAGCAGCTTTAATGTGCTTAAGCATATCATCATGATCATCCATTTCATGGTAAGTGTCAATAATTATCGCCCCATTTAAAGTATTGAGAGGCAAATGAGGATTGTCGTAATCACCTTTTATTGTTGTTACATTGGTTATTCCTTCACTATTTAGGATTCCATTCAACTTATCCAATCGGTTTTGCAGTACATCTACAGCATAGACTTTTCCAGTTCTTCCCACTACTTTGGTCAGCTTCATGGTCATATAGCCTTCATGACTCCCAATATCTCCAACCTTATCTCCCTGTCTCAAATTTAAGTGAGCAATGATATTATCAGCTTGTTGCCACTGATCACGCTCCTTCCATGCATTTTGGGTATAAATATTTTTCCATTGATCCTGTGCATTGGCACTGATCCCAGTAAGAACCAAAAGCGTTAAAACCTGAATTGCCTTCATCGTATTATCAACGATCATTTTTAATTTACAGTTACGAAAATCACTCTATTGAACCCAAAGTAACTTTTTCATTCTACTTTTGCGATGTGAAAAAGTTAAAACTAGAAGAGTTAGGAAGAATTTCTACTGAAGAGTATAAATCAGCCAACAAGCTGCCCATTGTAATTGTGCTGGACAATGTGCGGAGCCTTCACAACGTGGGGTCTGCTTTTAGAACTGCAGACGCGTTTCGGGTAGATAAAATCTTTCTGACTGGAATTACAGGACAGCCACCACACAGAGAAATTCAGAAAACTGCCCTTGGTGCAACAGAATCTGTGAATTGGGAATATTTCAAAAGTGCAGGCGAACAGGTTAAAAACCTCAAATCAGAGGGATATACAATAATTATTATCGAGCAGACTTCAGAAAGTTTAGCATTGCAGGATTTTGCTCCCACTGCTGACAGAAAATATTGTCTTGTTTTCGGCAATGAAGTAAATGGGGTAAGTGAAGAAGTAATTGAACACGCAGATTTAGCTATCGAAATTCCGCAATCCGGCACCAAGCATTCCATCAATGTGTCTGTTTGTATCGGTATCGTTGTATGGGAGATGGCTAAAAAATTTATTTAGTCCATATTGTGATACTATACCGATGAGTCAGAGTCAAGTATTATTTGCATTTTTGCAAAGCATCTAAAATATGTCAGACAGATACAATCAAAGAGGAGTTTCCGCATCTAAAGAAGATGTACATAAAGCAATCAGCAAACTGGACAAGGGCTTGTTCCCAAAGGCATTTTGTAAGATTGTAGAAGATCATCTTGCCGGAGACCCCGAATACTGTACTGTGATGCATGCCGATGGTGCCGGCACTAAATCATCCCTTGCTTATATCTACTGGAAAGAAACAGGAGACCTCTCTGTATGGAAAGGGATAGCACAGGATGCCATCATAATGAATGTAGATGACCTCTTGTGCGTTGGAGCCACCAATAACATTTTACTTTCCTCTACTATTGGAAGGAACAAGAACCTAATCCCTGGAGATGTAATTGCAGAAATCATTAATGGTACTGAAGAAGTGCTGGCCACATTACGAAAGTATGGCATGAACATAAAAAGTACTGGCGGGGAAACTGCTGATGTGGGTGATCTCGTTCGCACAATTATTGTCGATAGTACAGTAACTGCACGAATGAAACGCAGTGAGGTAATTTCTAATGATAATATCCAACCAGGAGATGTAATCGTTGGACTGGCTTCTTCGGGGCAAGCTACCTATGAAAATGAATACAACGGTGGCATGGGAAGTAATGGCCTTACTTCAGCGCGACACGATGTGTTTTCAAAAATTTATCGCGATAAGTATTCCGAATCTTTCGACAACAATGTTCCATTGGATTTGATCTACGGTGGAGATTGTAAGCTTACTGATACCATTGATGATGCTCCGGTAAATGTTGGAAAATTAGTGTTATCACCTACCCGTACCTACGCGCCAATAATCATTGAGATACTGAAAAATCTTAGGAGTCAAATACATGGACTGGTCCATTGCAGTGGGGGCGCTCAAACAAAAGTGTTACACTTTATTGAAAACCTTCATGTCATAAAAGACAACCTGCTTCCTACACCTCCACTTTTCAAGTTGATTCAACAACAATCAGGAACTGATTGGAAGGAAATGTATAAAGTTTTTAACATGGGGCATCGCATGGAAATCTACCTTGATGAAAAGCATGCTGAGGAAGTGATTAGTATCTCTAAATCATTTGGCGTGGACGCGCAAGTGATCGGCCGCGTTGAGGCTTCACCGAAAAAGCAGGTGACCATTAAGAGTAGCAACGGAGAATTTCATTACTGAACGCTTTTAGAAAATTACTTCAGATGATAAGCCTCTTGCGGGAGTCTTGCCATTTATTTCTTTTCCCCGACTTCCCGAAGTAGGAATAGTAATGTTAGAAATAGTTGAGTAGTTCGACCCATTCTTTTCAAAGGTCTGAATAATTTTAACAGGATCATTTTCTTCACCATTTATATTGGCTTGAGTATACACTCCGATATGAGAAGCCTCGGGTACTCCACCAGGTAAAGTACCAATATCCGAAGTAAACTTTGCTGTGAAGGTTACATTATCAGAAAGTCCCTCATAATATCTAAAAGCTAAACCATAAGTTCCATCTGGTGCTGGAGTTCCAATGGTAATTTTTTCAAAATCTACTCCCACTGAAGCGGATGCCGCTAGAAAGATAAAGCCATCATCCGGATCCATAAAAAATAAAATCAAATCCATATCCACATCTCCCGGAGTTCCATCCCCTGAATCCCATGACAAATCAATACTTAATGATTTCTCAACTTCCTCATCATCTTGTATTACTAACAAATGAGAAATTTCTTCTTGATTTTCAGAAGGCAAGGCATTGCCAGTAATGCGCGCCAGACTTATTTCTAGTGTTTCCCCAAGAATCCCCGCTAAATCAATTAGGTCACGGTCAAATTCGAATTCAGTATCGTCAATTAGTGTAATGGACAAATCTCCAGTAGTAGCACCCTCAAGAATGGTGGCACTTGCCGTTGTTTCGTAATCTACGCTTGCCTGAGCTGAACCCTTAAGGGTGAAGTCAACAACGATATCGCGATAAGCGGCTTTATCAAGGTTTAATGTTATCAAGACGGAACCTTCATTTTCTGTTACTACAGTTGATTCACTGGCGAAAGTGAGCGTTGCTGGTGGCGGCACCTCTTCATCCTTACAAGAAGTAAACTGAAATAATATAATAAAGATGGAAAAAAGGAGCAGAAGTTTTTTCATAGGATCAATTGATTGTGGATGCTATACATTTGGCAGATAAGCCAGTTCAATAATTAGTTATTGGCCCACCAATTGAGAATGATCCGATTACAATAAAACTACGATTATCGTTGGATACCTATCTCCCCTCTTAAGGGTTATTCTTTAATGAAATCAGAGGAAGCTAATTTTCGTTTTTGAAGTACTTGTCTTCATCAAATTCATCGAAATTCTTTTTCTGTGTGATTCCGATCTCGAGTATTTTAAACTCTGTTCTACGATTGCGCTGACGTCCATCAGGATTGTCAGTACCATCTCGGTTAGTATTTCTAGCGATAGGTTTTTCTTCTCCATATCCCTTGGCCACTAACCGATCAGAAGCAATCCCTTTGGTAATCAAGTAGGCCACGGTAGATTCTGCCCTTCGCTGCGACAGTTGAATGTTATAAGAGTTTGATGCAATGCTATCTGTGTGTGAGCTCAACTCTATTTTAATCTCTGGATTATCCGTAAGCAAATCAACCAATTTGCCCAGCTCCGTGGCTGCGTCAGTACGTATATCTGATTTGTCTAAGTCAAAATAAATATTGTTAAGAACAAAAATTTTATTCTTCTCTAATTTGTCAAGCACCATGAGTGTATCCAACGTTACATTAGTCACCAACTCTTTTAATGACTCAAGAGGAATAGCCTTCCCGTTGGTGGTGTAAGACTGTCTCTTCACGAGGTAGCCATCCGTTTCTCCAACCAGTGTATAGTCTTCATTCTCATAAACACGGAAGAAAAACTTACCATCATTCCCAGTTACAAAATCCTGCATTACTTCTCCTCTGGAATCTAGCATGGTGACCTTTGTATTAGCCAGCACTTCCAGCGTACTGTCTTGTTTAGGTGTCATGGTAATTCCTTCGAGATAGTAGTTGACCACCTTCAAATTGGGATCCTCATTAACGAAAGTATAAATGTCGTCATCCCCTTTACCTCCTTCACGATTGGAGGTATAGAACCCTCTGTCCGGTTTAAACAAAAAAATTCCAAAGTCATCGCTGTTAGAGTTCATCGGTTGCCCAAGGTTCTCTACAACATTCCTACCGTTAGCTCTTTTGATCTCAAATATATCCAGCATTCCATAGCCGGGATGTCCATCCGATGCAATGAAGAGCTTATTGCTTTCACTCACATAGGGGAAAGTTTCGTTGCCAGAAGTATTAATGTCCGGCCCCATGTTTCTCACTCTAGAGAATCGACCACGAGAGTCCATGCTCGCTGTATAAATATCCAGGCCGCCAAAACCTCCTTTTCTATTAGACGAAAAATATAAAGTGCGACCATCAGGCCCGAAAGCTGGAGTTGATTCCCATGAGTCAGGTTGGTTGATGTTGATTTGTCTCGGCTCTTCCCATTCGCCATTTCTAAAGCGAGACATATACAAATCCACATCCGGGTTGCCCTTTCTTTTTCCTGTATTCCCCTTTGCGAAAATCATTATTCTACCATCAGGAGAAAAAGTTACACAACCATCATTTACGTTGGGCGTGTTAATTCTTTCGGGAAGTGGAGCCAGTGTGCTCAAGTCTACATTTGCTCCGGAACTTTGTGCTTTATATAATTTTGTAAAAGGTGTGCCCGTAGCCAGGTAAATTCGGCTATCATCCCGACTAGCGGTAAAGTAAAGTTCTCCATTTAAATAGGCAGGAGAGTATTCACTCAATGGAGTATTGATGGCATCGAGGTTCTTTACCTTGTAATAACTTTGTCTTCTAGATAGTTCGTCAATATAATTTAGGCCATCTATCTCTTTTTGTATTCGCCCCTTAAAGTCTTCATCCTTGGTGCTCAACACCAGATCCTCTAATTGAGATTTTGCTTCATCATATTTCCCATTTGACTTTAGTGCCTGAGAATAATAAAGCGTAACGGAATCTCTGTTTACTTCACGGCCTTTCGCTTTCGCATAAAAAGGTTCTGATTCCTTAATTCGATTGGATAATCTGTAAGACTCGGCTACGTAGTAGTTGGCTTTGCTGTTGCTGGGGTCTTTTTCGAGAACAGACTTATAGTAATTGATTACACTTTGGTACTTCCCAAAACGCAAGGATTTCATTGCCTTCTTCTCCGGACCACAGCCCAGCAGCAATAGGATTACAAAAAAAGATACTGCTCTTACCCTCATATTCTCATCAAAAAGCAGATAAAATTACAAAAAAGAAAATGCTCTTAGGCTAACGTGCTTTTAGGTAGATATCTCGCTAGCCATGAATCTGCCACATCTAACTTCCAATTTTGGAGGTACTCTGCTTTGGTAGCCACCAAATTATTAAACGTATTTACAGACGCATTTAGCGTCCCCTCAGCAAATAATTCTTTCAATTTCGACATTGGATAAAGAGACACGGCTCCGTTTATCAAAAAAGCTATTTGGGTTCTGTCAAAAAAGTCAACTCCAGTTTTATCGCCCAACTCTTTTAACAATCGCACAGAACCATCAATAGAGCAACCACTCGCACCACCAGAATTCTCATCCACTGCCAGAATGATAAAGTGATTGAATGCAATATCAAAAGATGTTTTCAATGGGGCTCCGTGGGCTTGCCATTGTGAGCAAAAGGCTTTCAATACAGCGGCCATCTCCTCCGATTCGGACGCAGTTATTTCTCTATTGATCTGGTAAACCCAAACTCTTGCCTGATTTGATATCTCGTTGAACGGAATAAACATATTTCTACCTCTTTTCCCTATAAACCCAGTGATTCAGCTATTAGTTCAGCCAAATCTTTGACCTTCACCTCATTCTCTTTCTCCTTATTCTTCACCCCATCGCTCATCATGGTCATGCAAAATGGGCAGGCAACCGCCACAGTAGTCGCTCCTGTCTGTAATGCTTCCTCAGTACGCTCTACGTTAATGTCTTTATTGCCTTTTTCAGGTTCTTTGAACATTTGTGCGCCACCAGCTCCACAGCACAAACCAGTGGTCTTACAGCGCTTCATTTCTACCAAATCTGCATCCAATGCCTCCAACACCTTTCTGGGAGCTTCATATACCCCATTGGCCCTACCCAAATAGCATGAGTCGTGGTAAGTGATTTTCTTTCCTTTAAAAGCTCCCCCCTCTTTCATTTTCACTCTTCCCTCGTTGATCAACTGCTGCAAATAAGTAGAGTGGTGAATTACTTCATAATTGCCACCCAACTCCGGGTACTCATTTTTAATGGTATTAAAACAGTGTGGACAGGCAGTCACAATTTTTTTGATGTTGTAGCCATTCAAAACAGTAATGTTACTCATCGCCTGCATCTGAAATAAAAATTCATTGCCCGCTCTTCGGGCTGGGTCACCTGTGCAGGTCTCTTCTGGGCCCAACACCGCAAACTTGATACCTACTGTTGATAATATTTTTACAAATGCCTTAGTTACTTTCTTATACCTGTCATCAAAGGAGCCGGCACAGCCCACCCAGAAAAGAATCTCAGGCGCTTCATTTTTAGCTGCCATCTCGGCTACTGTCGGAACAGAGTAGTTCGCTTCGCTCATTGCTATGATTTAGATTTTAATTCGTTCGCCCAGTTAAACCTGTCACTCGCAGGAAATTTCCATGGGGCAAAACTTGTTTCAATATTCTGAAACATGGCGTTCCACTGGGCCGGAGACCCTGACTCTTCCATCGCCACATATCTCCTCATTTCCAGTATTATTTCTAAAGGATTGATCAACACCGGACAAGCTTCTACGCAGGCATTGCAGCTGGTACACGCATTGATTTCTTCTTTTGTAATGTAATCTCCAAGCAAAGATTTACCATCCAGTAAACCTGGGCCTCCAGCAGCCACGCTTTTACCAACTTCCTCCATTCTATCACGTGTATCCATCATGATTTTTCGAGGAGAAAGTTTTTTTCCTGTTAGGTTAGCCGGGCACTCTGAAGTACACCTTCCGCACTCAGTACAGGCATATGCAGCCATCAGGTTAGCTCTGGTCAAATCATTCACATCTTTAACGCCAAACCTCCCCGGCTCCCCGGCTGGTGTTTCGGCAGCTCCCAATCCAAGCATCGACTTCACCTCATTGGTGACGATGGGCATATTATTAATGTGTCCCTTTACTTCCAGTTTGGAAAAATAGGTATTGGGGAAAGCCAGAAAAATGTGCAGGTGTTTTGAGTAAGTCACGTATAGCGCAAAGCCTAAAATGCCAATGATGTGAAACCACCAAGCCGATCGCTCCAAAACAATTAGGGAAGATGTGCTAAGGCCATCAAAAAGAGGCATCAAAAAAGAACTGAAAAAGAGTTTTCCAGTTTGCACATAATGATCATCCCTAGATTGCAAGAGTTGGTCTGAAGCATTCATGGTGAGAATGGCCAACATTAAGGTAACTTCTATCACCAGTATCAAATTACCATCAAGCCTTGGCCATGAAGTCATCTCCGCTGACCAGAAACGCTTTATCCTTAAAACATTTCTCCGTATCAAAAAAACCACGCATGAAACAAGAACCGCTACTGCCAGAAACTCAAAGAAGTTCATAAGTACCGGGTAAAAGTCCCCCAGAAGTGGAGCAAACAGACGGTGAGTTCCTAATAACCCGTCCAGAATAAATTCCAATACTTCTAGGTTGATGATGATAAACCCGGCATAAATCCAAAAATGGAGGAAGGCCGGAATTATTCTTTTAAACATCTTCTTCTGGCCAAACGCAATCAAAAGTACATTTTGCCATCGGGCTGAAGTGGCTCCGGTAAGTGGGGTTTGCTTTCCTAACTGTATGTTAGACTTGATCCTGGCTACCCTTTTCCAAATAAAAAAGCTTGCGACAAGCAGGGTAATTAAAAACGAAATTTGTTGAACTACTGCCATGGGACGAAAATAGGTGACATAATTCTCTTAACCAGAAAAATATAGCCAATTTTTGCGGCAAAACTAAATTTGTCTAGTTTTGTGCCCCGCTCAAATCAGAGATGGAAACTTTTGATGAGGCAGCTCATCAAATGGTCTTGATCAATCGGTGACGTAGCTCAGTTGGTAGAGCAAAGGACTGAAAATCCTTGTGTCGGGGGTTCAATTCCCTCCGTCACCACAAATGCCTCCCCTTCGTAAAGGGAGGCATTTTTGTTTATGGGCTATTCCGTTTACATCCTCCAAAGTCAAAAAAACCTCTGCTTTTATAAAGGATCAACTGGCAAGCCAATCGCTATAGCTGGAAAAGGTTCTTTACAAGGAATGCTTTTTGTATTAATAGCTACCATTTCTTACACCTCACAACGAGCCGATTTTACCCTGTCTATATTGCGTGAGTTAATTTTCCTATCGTGACCACGAATATCTCTAATTGCGATGCCAGAAATTTTAGTTAGACTTCTGGCAACCTACCTATCCCAGCTATTAGTTGGGCTCATACTCTACATAGTGTTTCGACACTTCAGTAGACAGTATGGACTCAAGTTTCTTACCACTTGGTCTTGGAGTTGGCTGGCCTTTTGCATTTATATGTTAGGTCTGTGTCTTGTGGTATTGCAACTATCCCTTAGCCCAACAATGTTGAGCAGAACGATAAGTAGCTTGATCTCTCAAATTGGATGTTTTCTGCAATGTGCATTCCTAATCATAGGCTCAATTGAATTAAAGAGAGGCAAGCTTGTTTCACAGCGAAATCGCCTTTGGATTTGTTCACTTGGAGTGGCGGTGGCAATACTTTCCGTCCTTCTTTATAATAATTCGCTTGCCCCGGAAGCACCTAACTATCGCTACCTTTTGAGATTTGGGCTAAGATGCCTGGTCCTTGCTGTAGGTTTTTTAGCCGCTGCAATCATTATTTACAATAATTCAGTAATTCATAAAGGATTAGGGCAGCGTTTGCTGGTCAGTTCCTTTATCCTTTTTTGCATTACACAACTCAGTTATTTCACAATTGTTTTATCCAATGTTTTGGGTATTGTGCTTGAGATACCCAGCTTCTTTGGATTTGTAGATTTAGTAACAATTTCAATGATTGGATTCAGCATGGTAATGTGGCTGCTGGAAGATGAACGTGCCCGGCTTACCAAAGCCAACAAAGAATTGGATAGCTTCTTATATACAACATCCCATGACTTACGGGCGCCCCTTGCTTCAATTTTGGGCTTAACCAATCTGGCTAAATACGAAGTGAGCGATCAAAAAGCCATAGAATACATAACCAAGATTGAAAACAGAACCAAAAAACTTGATAAGGTAATTTCTGATATTCTATTGCTTGCAAAAACTATTAAGAGCGAAACAGAATTGAGTCATGTTGATTTTAATCAGTTGGTAAAAAATACCATTTCGGATGGAAAGTATCGTCAAGGCGCTGAAAGGATTGCTATTCAATATAAACCCCACCCAGATAACACACTTTTGAGTGACCCTGCGCAATTAAAAATTATTTTAGATAACCTAATTGCCAATGCCGTTAAATATCACAACCCTGCGCAACAAAATCCTTTTGTGAAAATTACTTTCACGAAAACTAGCAAAGAGATTGTGATAACAATAGAGGACAATGGTGAAGGAATAGCCAAAGAAGCTCAGGATAAAATCTTTAATATGTTTTATAGGGCGTCATTAAAAACTGAAGGCACTGGCCTTGGGCTGTACCTGGTAAAGGAGGCCCTCACAAAGTTGAATGGAACTATTACGTTAGTGTCTGATGAAAATACTGGAAGTGTGTTTACAATCAGGTTATCACAAAAGGGGTTTATCCCTCAGCATTTGCGATAGCCGCTGCTGCCACATAGGCGGTAGTCCATGCCGATTGAAAATTAAATCCACCTGTTTCTCCGTCAATATTCAGGACTTCACCCGCAAAATAAATACCCGGCTCAACCGTGCTCTCCATCGTGCTGAGGTTGATTTCGATAAGTGGCACCCCTCCACAGGTAACAAATTCTTCTTTAAAAGTGGTTTTGCCTCTAATCTGAAATTCACACCGAACAAGGTTTTCTATTAACTTATTCAAATTCTTTTTAGGCAGCTCATCCCAAATCTTCACATCATCAATTTCGGACAATGCACATAATCGCACCCAAAGTCTATTTGGCAACCCATACCTCGCATAAGTACTGATTTTCTGTCTGGGATGTTCCCTTTTATATGCAAGTAAATCTTCCCGCACCTTATCTTCAGTATTTTGACCAGTCCAGTTAACAAGGGTCGTAAATTCGTACTTCTCCTGAAAGAGATACGCTGCTGCCCAAGCCGAAAGTCTAATAACAGCAGGCCCACTCAGCCCCCAATGTGTTATTAATACTGGGCCCGACTCTCTGTATTTGGTTCCTGCAATTTGCACGGTTGCATTTTCAACTGATACACCCATCAAATCCTTAAATCTCTTCGCAGTGTCATTAAAAGTAAAGAGGGAGGGAATGGGGTCAGCAAGCGAATGCCCTAATTGTGAGATCAATTGATAAGCACTACGCTTTGGCGAACCACCCATGGCAATCAATATCTTTTTTGATCTATATTTTTGCTGGTTGGCATCAACAATGGACCACACCTCATTTCCCCTTTCCATCTTTACGATCTCACAATTTTTCTCTACTCTGATATGAAGCTTGTTTGCCTCCGCAAGGAAACATTCGATTATTGTTTCGGATTGATCTGTGGTCGGAAACATTCTTCCGTCTGCTTCCGTTTTGAGTTTCACTCCTCTTTGATCAAACCATGCTACTACATCTTTGGCCTGAAAAATTCTGAACAATTTCTTCAACTGTTTTTGGCCCCTTGGGTAGTGCTTGGACAACGGAGTAGCCTCAAAACAGTGGTGTGTAACGTTACAGCGACCTCCACCGGATACTCTTACTTTGGATAAAAGCTTATTGGTTTTTTCAAGAATGAGTACGCTGAGGTTTGGATTGTTTGTAGCCGCATTGATTGCCCCGAAGAAACCGGCCGCTCCTCCTCCGATTACGATTAAGTCAAACGTCTTCATGGAGAAGGAGATTTAATTAGTCAACCTCAATTTGCCCGCGCACTAAATCTTCAAATGCATCGCGTTGACGGATCAGATGTGCTTTACCATTTTTAACCATCACCTCAGCAGGCCTCAGTCTGGAATTAAATGTTGACGCCATTGAATAACCATAAGCACCTGAGTTTTTAAGTGCCAATACATCACCTTCGCGTACCTCACTGATTTTCCGATCTGCTCCAAAGGTGTCTGTTTCACAAATGTTGCCCACTACTGTATACACTTTTTGGCTGCCACCCGGATTGGTAATGTTGACAATTTCGTGATAGGCATCATACATCATTGGTCGAATGAGATGATTGAGCCCTGAGTTAACACCCGCAAAAGTAACTGAAGGTGTAGATTTGACTACATTAGTAGTCACCAATAAAGTACCCGCCTCACTTACTAAATATTTTCCGGGCTCAATCCACAACTCAAGTTTGCGACCATAGCTTTCGTAAAAATCTCTAAAAGCTTTTCCGAGTTTTAAACCAAGGTCATAAACATTGGTTACCATATCACCTTCTTTATAAGCCACCTTGAACCCACTTCCAAAATCAATGAATTGAAGAGAAGGAAAATCTCTCGCCACCCCAAATAAAATCTCCGACATTTTTAAGTACACATCTGTTTCAGATATTTCAGAGCCTGTATGTATATGCAACCCATTGATATTGATATTGTACTTACCTACTATATCCATAATCTGAGGCATCTGGAATACTGAAATACCAAATTTCGAATTGCCATGCCCAGTAGAGATTTTATAATTACCCCCAGCTAGTATATGTGGGTTTAGTCGGATACAGCACGGGTAATCGCTTTTGAATTTTTTTCCGAATTTTTCGAGCACGGAAAGATTATCCAGATTGATATAAACTCCCATCTCTACCCCTTCAATGATTTCATCAAAGTCCACACAACTTGGCGTAAACATTATGTCATCTGGCTTATACCCTGCTTTCAATGCTAGTTTGGCTTCATTAAGAGAGACTACATCAATGCCACATCCTTGTTGTTGGATATGCTTTAAAATAGAAATATTGGTGAGGGCTTTTGCTGCATATTTTATTTTCAGATCACTATCAGAAAAAGCATTCTTAAGGTTTTGAATCTGTTTTGATATTTTTTCCGCATCATACACATATAAAGGAGTCCCAAATTCCTGGCAAATGTCAAGCACATTAAGTCCTTGAATTTTATAAGTCCCGTTGTTCAATTCCATCTTTGTTGTGTATTATTAAAATAGCTCCTCGTAATATTGTACGTGTAATCAACAAATATATAATGATTGCCTCCGGCATTCGTATCTTCGAGCCTGAATTTTAACTTTTAAGGATTTATGAAATCTCTATGCACTTAACTCACCCGAAGACACCGGAGTATTGTTTGGAGATTTTATATGACGATTAAACCAATTATTAACTCATGAAATTATTCTATAGGGAATTGGGTCAAGGCTCACCACTTATCATTCTTCATGGTCTGTTCGGGTCATCCGACAATTGGTATAGCTTATCCAAAATTTTCGCAGAGAAATTTAAAGTATACGTAGTTGACCAGAGAAACCATGGGCAATCACCACACGATTCAAATCATGACTACAAAGCATTAACCAATGATCTCAATGAATTCATTGAAGACCATAAGATTGATAATCCGATTATTATAGGCCATTCCATGGGTGGCAAGACCGCCATGAATTTTGCCATAAGGTTCCCGGAAAAACTATCAAAACTCATTATCGTTGATATTGTTCCCAAGGCATATCCCGTTCATCATGATTCAATTTTAGAAGGCCTCAATGCTATTGAGCTTACTCAACTTGAGTCAAGAGGGCAAGCCGATGAATTACTGAGTCAATTTGTTCCTGAGCCCCCTGTCAGGCAGTTTCTACTTAAAAATCTCGCGCGCGATGAAAATCAGAATTTCGAGTGGAGAATAAACATACCTGTGTTGGGAGCGCACATTGATGATATGGGAGCTGCCCTACAATATGAAGGAAAGTTCGAAGGTCCCACTTTATTTATTGTTGGCACAAAATCAAATTATTTTGTAGCTGATGATGATGTAGTGATTAAATCATATTTCCCCAAAGCAGAAATAACTCCATTGAATACCGGGCATTGGGTACAAGCAGAAAACCCAAAAGAGTTTATGGAAGTAGTTTTCAGCTTCGTTAATTAATAGTGTAGATAAAGAGTCATGGCTAAAGGAAAATTATACTTGATTCCCACTGTTATCGCTGATAACACAGCTAAAAAAGTAATTTCTCCATATGTAAGAGAAATACTTAAGCCTATTCGATTTTTCCTCGTGGAGGACATTCGTACAGCAAGGAGGTATCTGAGTAGTCTATCCATTTTTGAAAGTATTGAACAACTCTACTTTAACACCCTCGACAAAAATACGACTGAAGCAGAGCTCCCTCAGCTGATGAGCCCATTGTTTGAAGGAAAACCCGTTGGCATTATTTCGGAATCCGGCTGTCCAGGTGTGGCGGACCCTGGAGCCCTTGCCGTACGCTATGCACACACAAAAGGAATTCCTGTAGAACCATTAGTTGGCCCATCCAGTATTCTGCTCGCATTAATGGCCTCAGGCCTGAATGGTCAGCGGTTTTCTTTTAATGGATATCTACCTGTGGAAGCGCAAGAAGCCTCTCAGGCAATTAAGAAACTCGAAAGTGAGTCCAAGTCTAAGAATCAAACACAAATTTTTATAGAGACACCTTATCGGAATAATGCTTTGGTTGGTCACTTACTCAAATCACTGCATGACGAAACCTTGTTATGTATTGCTGTCAATATCACTGGCGATCCGGAGATGATTAAGACTCAAACTGTAAAAGATTGGAAGGCCACAGAAATAACATTGCCCAAGGAACCAGCACTCTTCCTATTTCTGGCATCCTAGTTTTGTTTTAAGGTCATTCCACCTAAATTTACCGCTTAAATTTCAACAATTTTATATGCCCTATTTATTCACCTCAGAGTCAGTTTCAGAAGGCCATCCTGACAAAGTATCCGATCAAATTTCAGATGCGCTTATTGATTATTTTTTGGCCTATGACGCCAATTCTAAGGTAGCCTGCGAAACATTAGTAACAACAGGTCAGGTTGTGCTGGCAGGTGAAGTTAAATCAGAAGCCTATTTGGATGTTCAAGAGATTGCGAGGGAAGTGATTCGCAAGATTGGATACACCAAAAGTGAATATATGTTCGAGGCCAATTCTTGCGGAATTCTTTCGGCTATTCACGAACAATCACCGGATATCAATCAGGGGGTTGAAAGAAGAAAGAAAGAAGACCAGGGTGCTGGCGATCAAGGAATGATGTTTGGTTATGCAACTAACGAAACAGACAACTTCATGCCGTTACCTTTGGAGCTGGCTCATCTTATTCTTAGAGAGCTTGCTGCTATCAGAAAAGCCGGCAAGACGATGACTTACCTCCGTCCTGATGCGAAGTCGCAGGTTACAATTGAATACGATGACGATAAGAAGCCGCAAAGGATTGACACCATTGTAATTTCTACGCAACACGATGACTTTGGCAGCGACAGCGCGATGCTAAAGAAAATCAGACAGGATATGGTTTCCATCCTTATCCCAAGGATCAAGAAAAAATTACCGAAGAGAATTCAAAAGCTCTTTACCGATAAGATTCAATTTCATATAAACCCAACAGGTAAATTTGTTATCGGTGGCCCGCATGGTGACACTGGCCTTACAGGAAGAAAGATTATTGTAGACACCTACGGAGGAAAAGGAGCCCATGGTGGCGGTGCTTTCTCTGGAAAAGATCCTTCTAAAGTAGACCGTTCTGCAGCCTATGCTACTCGTCATATTGCTAAAAATATGGTAGCTGCTGGTATTTGTGATGAAGTGTTGGTGCAGGTGGCTTATGCCATTGGAGTAGCTAAACCAGTAGGATTATATGTAGACACCTACGGGACAGCTAAAGTGAAAATGAATGACGGAGCAATAGCTCAAAAGATTTCTAAAATTTTCGATATGCGCCCTTACTTTATTGAGAATAGGTTCAAACTTCGCTCACCAATATATAGCGAGACAGCAGCATATGGCCACATGGGTAGGGAGTCAAGAACAGTAGAAAAGGTATTTAATAAGGGGAAAAAGAACCAAGTAAAGACCAAGGTGGAGCTATTCCCATGGGAAAAACTTGACTTTGTAGATACACTGAAGAAGGCTTTCAAAGTGTAACATCAAATCCTTAAAAATAAAAAGGCTCCATTTCTGGAGCCTTTTTTTATACGCGGCCGCTAGTGACCTTCGCTTTAAATTTCCGCAATTGTTTTCGCAGTGCCTCCGTTGCCAAATCTGTGGCTGCCTCAAAGGAAGCCGCTTGCTCCTTTGCAAACAGTTGACTTCCTGGAACCTTCAATTTAATTTCAACTGTTTTATTTTCTATTCCTTCATTATTTACTCTTAGAAAGACTTCCCCATCTACCATTCGATCATAAAATGTTTCCAACTTATCCACTTTTTTCTGAATAAAATCAATCAGCTTCTGATCTGCATCAAAATGAATCGAATGAACTTGCAACTTCATACACAAAAATTTAAAAGGTTAAACAATTTTTTAATCCTGATTTAATATGACCTATCAGGTAGGTTTTCTTATTCTTTTATCGATACCTGTTTCAACTATAATTTACTAAAAACTTACGCTTTGGGATGCGCTTGATCAAAAACTTTTTTCAGTTTCTCCATTGAATTATGGGTGTACACCTGAGTAGCCGCCAAACTCGTATGCCCGAGCAAATCTTTTACTGCATTTATCTCTGCCCCTTTATTTAGTAAATGGGTGGCAAACGAATGGCGCAATACATGTGGGCTTCTTTTCTCCACTGAGGTAAACTTATCCAGGTATTTTCGCACCAGTCGGTACACCATCATAGGATAGACTGGTTCACCAGTGTTACTCACAAAAAGGAAATTGTGGTCCTTTTTATTCACTTCTCTTTCCCTTACCATTCTATACTCTTCAATTATAGAAACGATACTTTTTGAAAAAGGTATTACTCTTTCTTTATTTCTTTTCCCCAAAACTTTGATGGTGCGCTCGTGTAATTTGACGTTCTGATCTTTTAAACTAATTAGCTCCGACAATCGAATCCCCGTTCCATAAAACAACTCTATTATCAAACGATCTCTCCAACCTTCCAGAGTAGTTCCGAACTCTATATTATCCAGAAGCTTTGTCATATCTTCTTCATGAACAAAGTTTGGAAGTTTTTTAGACGTCTTAAGCACCTTAATTTTTTGCATCGGATCTTTTTCGATCGCCTCTTGCTTAAGACAAAATTTATAGAAACTCCGAAGGCAAGCTATCTTTCTATTGATAGATCTTGGATCAAGTTTGGCTTCTACTAGGCTTACAATCCAGGATCTAATCGTTCCATAGGTTGCAAGCTCTGGGCACTTTTCATCATAAGATGCTACAAGAAATTTAGAAAACTGATGAATGTCCGTCTGGTAAGACGTGATTGTTTTTGGACTATACCTCTTTTCGTATTGAAGATATTTAAAAAATGAGTCCACCATTGCTTTCCATCCCTTCGTGTAAAGCAATGTAAAAAAAATATCCCCTTGGGTAAAGTACCCAAGGGGATATGTTAATTATTTCGAAACTATATTAGTAGTTATCGCTTGCGTACATTTTTTGCCTGTAGGCAGCTCCCAGCACCTCTTGTCTTCTCTTCACTGAAGGCTTTTCGAAAGCCGTTCTTGAGCGCAATTCCTTCAAAACACCCGTTTTTTCAAACTTCTTCTTGAAGCGCTTTAGGGCTTTGTCAATTGATTCGTTCTCTTTTACGTTGATAATCAGCATAATGTAATATTTCTATTCGGGCTGCAAATATAGCCTGATCTACATGAGTTTTGCAAATTTTACTTCAAAACAGCTCTCGAAATCACTAATTTTTGGATCTCCGAGGTTCCTTCACCAATAGTGCAAAGCTTAGCATCACGGTAAAATTTTTCCACTGGGAAATCTTTGATATAGCCATACCCTCCAAATATCTGAACAGCATCATAGGCTACCTCCACTGCTATCTCGGAAGCATAAAGTTTAGCCATTGCAGATTCCAGGTTTACACTCCTTCCTCTATTCTTTAAGTCTGCAGCCCTGAAAGTAAGTAGCTTGGCTGCCTCCACCTTTGTAGCCATATCAGCCAACTTGAAAGATATGCCCTGAAAAGAAGAGATGGGCTTATTAAACTGATGACGTTCCTTAGAATATTGTAATGCAGCATCATATGCTCCTTGTGCTATTCCTAGGCTAAGCGCTGCAATAGAAATTCTTCCTCCATCCAATACTTTTAGCGACTGAACAAAACCATCTCCTGCCTTCCCCATTATCTGGCTTTCATGTACACGACAGTCGGTAAAAATCAGTTCGGCAGTTTCAGAAGCACGCATGCCCAATTTGTTCTCTTTTTTGCCTGCGCTAAATCCAGGAGTTCCTTTTTCAATGATAAAGGCAGTCATCCCATGAGAGTCTCCTACTTCACCTGTTCGTACGATCACAACAGCCACATCACCCGATTTACCATGAGTGATAAAGTTCTTTGCGCCATTAATTACATAATGGTCTCCATCCTTAACAGCTACAGTACGCATATTTCCAGCGTCAGAGCCTGTGTTTGGTTCGGTAAGACCCCAAGCACCTATCCATTGCCCAGAAGCTAACTTGGGTAGATATTTTTTCTTTTGCTCTTCGCTACCAAATTGCAAAATATGACCAGTACAAAGCGAATTGTGAGCTGCTACAGAAAGTCCAATAGAACCATCTATTCTTGCTATCTCAGAAACTGCAGTAACATATTCTGGGTAACCAAATCCGGATCCACCATATTCTTCTGGAACCAAAACTCCCATTAGCCCAAGTTCTCCCATTTTGCGAAACAACGGAACAGGGAATTCCTGGCTTTCATCCCAATCCATTATGTTGGGCCTGATCTCCAATTCACCAAAATCTTTGATCATCTGAGCAATCATTCTCTGGTTCTCCGATTCGTCAAAGTTTATACCTACTGCAGGTTCTGTCATTGTTGCCATCTCTTACTATTTTTTTAAGGGCCTCAAAAGTATTTTGTATAAACGTAATTAGCAAACGAATGTTAGTTTGGTGGCTATTTATTGTAAAATTTAGAGCCTAACGGTCTAAAACATCTATTTTTGCGCCTCCTTTAAACTTTTATTGAATATGAAAATTGCAGTTGTTGGAACCGGGTATGTAGGTTTAGTTACTGGTACTTGCCTGGCCGAAACTGGAAATACAGTAACCTGTGTTGATATTGACCAAGAGAAAGTAAAGACCCTTCAGGGAGGAAAGGTTACCATCTATGAGCCTGGCCTTACCCCTTTATTTGAAAGGAATATTAAGCAGAGCCGCCTGTTCTTTACGACAGACCTAAAGGAAGGCATCAAAGACGCAAAGATCATTTTTCTTGCACTACCTACTCCTCCTGGCGAAGATGGCTCAGCAGATCTAAAATATATATTAAAAGTAGCTGACGACCTTGGCTCTATTTTGGATACCTATACAGTTATTGTTGATAAAAGTACAGTGCCGGTAGGGACGGCAGAAAAGGTAAGAACTGCAATAGCTGCCAATGCAAAGGTGGAGTTCGATGTGGTTTCTAATCCTGAGTTTTTAAGAGAGGGTGTTGCTGTTGACGACTTTATGAAACCTGAGAGAGTGGTTGTAGGAACTAATTCCCCGAAGGCTCAAAAATTAATGGAAGAACTATACGGTCCATTTGTGCGCCAGGGTAATCCTGTCATTTTTATGGATGAACGCTCAGCAGAACTTACCAAATATGCTGCTAACTCATTCTTAGCAACGAAAATCAGCTTTATGAACGAAATTGCTAACCTGTGCGAACTACTGGGTGCTGATGTGGATGCTGTACGCAAGGGAATAGGTTCTGACAGCAGAATAGGTAAGCGCTTCTTGTTCCCAGGCATTGGTTACGGTGGGAGCTGCTTCCCGAAAGATGTGCAGGCCTTGGCAAAATCTTCTTCGGATGCCAATTATGATTTTAAGATTTTGAACTCTGTGATGGCTGTGAATACAACTCAGCGAATTAAGTTGATGGATCGGGTTAAGAAACATTTTAACGGAGACCTTAAAGGAAAAAAGATTGCTATTTGGGGTTTAGCATTTAAACCTCATACCGATGACATCAGGGAAGCACCAGCATTGTATAATATAGAATACTTACTTGAAGAAGGCGCCACAGTGACCACACATGATCCAGAAGCCATGGACAATGTAAAAAAATTGTTGGGCGAGAGGATTACCTATTTCTCTAATCCTTATGACGCAGCAGAAGGAGCCGATGCGGTTCTAATTGCTACGGAATGGCCAGAATTTAGAGCTCCGGACTTTGAAAAGCTGTCTTCACTTATGAAAAATAAAGTGATCTTTGATGGAAGGAATTTATACGATGTAAATACCATGAAAGAATTTGGTTTTACCTATACAAGCATTGGAAGAAAAACAGTATGAGTAAAAAAAGAATATTAATTACAGGAGGCGCAGGTTTTCTAGGATCTCATCTGTGTGACCGGTTTATCAAAGAAGGTTATCATGTCATAGCTATGGATAACCTCATCACAGGAGACCTAAAAAACATAGAACACCTTTTCAAACATCCTGATTTTGAATTTTCTCATTCTGATGTTTCGAAGTTTGTCCATGTTCCCGGAAAATTAGATTACATCCTGCACTTTGCATCTCCTGCAAGTCCAATCGATTATCTAAAAATTCCTATCCAAACATTAAAAGTTGGATCGTTAGGAACTCACAATCTCTTAGGGTTAGCATTAGCGAAAAAAGCCAGAATTCTAGTAGCCTCCACTTCTGAAGTCTATGGAGATCCTCTTGTTCACCCACAAGTAGAAGAGTACTATGGCAATGTAGATCCAGTTGGTCCACGTGGCGTTTATGATGAAGCAAAACGTTTTCAGGAAGCCATGACCATGGCTTATCATACTTACCATGGATTGGAAACCCGCATAATCAGAATATTCAATACCTACGGACCTCGCATGAGGCTCAATGACGGAAGAGTACTGCCTGCATTTATTGGACAAGCTTTGAGGGGTGAAGATTTAACTGTGTTTGGAGATGGATCTCAGACCAGGTCTTTTTGCTATGTAGATGATTTGGTAGAAGGGATTTACCGGCTCCTTCTTTCAGATTATCACCTGCCTGTTAATATTGGCAATCCGGATGAGATCACCATACTTCAATTCGCAGAAGAGATTATAAAGCTTACTGGCACAACACAGAAAATAATTAGAAAGGCCTTACCTATAAACGACCCTAAACAAAGGCAACCTGATATTACTAAAGCGAAGTCCATTTTGAAGTGGGAGCCAAAAGTAAATAGGGCAGATGGGCTAAAAATTACATACGACTACTTCAAGTCACTCCCAAAGGAAGTCTTGTTTGATCGTGATCATAAAAACTTCGAGCAGTACATTAAATGAATGCTAAGAAAATACTAATTACAGGAGGTGCAGGTTTTATTGGCTCCCATGTGGTTCGTTTGTTTGTTAACAAATACCCAGACTATGAAATAGTAAACCTCGATAAATTAACCTATGCAGGTAATTTGGAGAACCTGCGGGACGTAGAGAAGAAACCCAACTATCGTTTTATCAAAGGCGATATCGTTGATACCGCTGCAATGTTAAAACTATTCGCTGATGAACAGTTTGATGGCGCAATTCATCTGGCAGCTGAATCTCACGTTGATCGTTCACTTGAAAATCCCAATGAATTTGTAATGACCAATATCATTGGCACAGTGAACCTTCTTCAGGCTGCATTGAAATCCTGGGGAGCAGATGCATCAAAACGATTTTATCATATCTCTACCGATGAAGTGTACGGCTCCATTGATGGGGGCCTATTTACTGAACATACTTCTATTGATCCTCAATCTCCTTACTCATCATCCAAAGCTGGAAGCGACCATTTTGTAAAAGCTTTTCATAATAGTTATAAACTGCCCATCTTGATAAGCCGCTGTTCCAACAATTACGGGCCCAATCATTTTCCGGAAAAGCTAATTCCACTAATGATTAATAACATCCTCGAGAATAAACCTCTTCCTGTTTACGGAAAGGGGGAGAACATCCGGGATTGGCTATTCGTTGAAGATCATGCCAGCGCTATTGATGCCATTTTTCACAAAGGTAAAACCGGAGAAGTCTATAACATTGGTGGTAACAATGAATGGAGAAACATCGACTTGGTGAATTTTTTATGCCGTTTAATGGACAAAAAACTGGATAGATCTGAAGGAACATCCGCAAAGCTCATCACTTATGTTAAGGATAGGCCAGGCCATGATTTACGTTATGCAATAGACTCATCAAAACTGCAAAATGATCTAGGCTGGTCGCCATCACTTACTTTTGAAATTGGCTTGGAAAAAACTGTTGATTGGTACCTTAGCAATAAGGAGTGGCTAAGTCATGTGACATCGGGACAGTATAAAGACTATTATACTCAAATGTACAGCAAACGATGAAAGGAATAATTCTAGCCGGTGGGTCTGGCACGCGTTTACACCCATTGACATTGGTGATAAGCAAACAACTAATGCCTCTGTATGACAAGCCGATGATTTATTACCCATTGTCTGTTTTGATGATGTCTGGGATCAGAGAAATTCTTATTATCTCCACCCCTCAGGACTTGCCACTATTCAAAAAACTATTGGGAGATGGCTCAAGGATTGGATGTTCTTTTTCATATGCCGAACAACCACAGCCTGAAGGACTGGCGCAAGCATTTATTATTGGTGAAGAATTTATTGGCAATGAAAAAGTAGCGCTCATACTGGGCGATAATATATTTTACGGATCAGGATTAGTTAGTCTTCTTCAGGCTAACAAAGACCCTCAAGGGGGAGTAGTTTTTGCTTATCACGTACAGGATCC